>NZ_JBHTRF010000006.1:32968-205906 GCF_042796115.1 Kitasatospora sp. NPDC056446
TACCGTCGGCAGCGTCATATGTGTAAAAGACACAGCCGGCGGCGCGCCCCGGTTGTGGCGACGCGCCGCCGCTCCCCCTGGAGGCGGCGGCGCGTCGGGTCTGTGACGGCCGTCGGTGCGGCGCGTCAGCGCAGGTAGTCGACCAGGCCGGCGGGCTTGAGGCCGGCGGCGTCGGCGGCGGCCAGGGCGCGCTGGAGGTCGGCGGCCAGGGTGTCGGTCCAGTGCATGATGATGACGTCGCCCGGCTGCAGCAGGCCGGGGTGCCAGATGTTGGAGGCGCCCCAGCTGAAGTCGGCGTCGGCGGTGAGCACGGTGCGGATGCCGCAGTTGGCGGCGGCTTGCAGGGTGTCGGCGTTCGAAGCGAAGTACGGCGGGCGGAAGACCACCGGCGTGGTGCCGAAGAGGCGGGTCATGGCGTCGCGGGCGTCACAGATCTCGACCTGCTGCTGGTCCAGCGGGAGCTTGCTGAGGTCGGAGTGGGACACGGTGTGGTCCTGGATCGAGGAGCCCGGTACGGAGGTGACCCGCTTGAAGAAGTCCGGGTCGGTCCCGGCCGGCATCGGCAGCGGGAACGTGGTGATCGGCAGCCGGTGGTCGGCGATGAACCGCTCCGCTTCGGGCGTGCGCTGCCAGCCGTCGTCCACGGTGAAGAAGACGACCTTGTCGTTGGTCGGGACGGAGGCGGCCGCGACCGCCAGGGTGGGCGCGGGGCCGTCCACCCGGACGTCGTCGACCGAGAACGGGCCCTGCTGGTACCAGCCGTGCACGTACAGCCGGACGCTGCGCGCGTTCGGGCCGGTGGTGAACCGGGTGGCCAGCCGCTGCCAGCCGCCGCCGGTGCTCTCGGTCCAGGCGGGCGGGAGGTCCTTGCCGGTGCCGGTGGCGCCCAGGTAGACGAAGTTGCCGCGCACCCACGCGGAGGCGGTGTAGGTGGTGTTGGGTTGTACGGCGACGGTTTGCGCGCATTCGCCGGTGGAGTCGGCGCCGGCCGGGGTGACGGTCAGCGCGGAGGTGCCGGAGTGGGGCGCGTTGGTGGTGACGGCCGCTTCGGCGGGACCGCCGGTGCAGCTCCAGCCGGGGATGCTGCCCCAGTCGGCGAGGCTGGGGGCGGGGATCTCGAACCCGGGGTTGGTCGCCAGATTGACGGTCGGGGCGCTCGGGCCGGTTGGGGCGGGAACGGGGGCGGGCGCCGGGTCGGCGGAGGCCGCCGGCACGGCGAGGGCGGTGAGCAGCGCGACGGATGCGGCCAGCGCGGACAGGCGTGCGGGCAGGCGCGTGGACATCGACACGTGAGGACTCCAGCTTGTGGGGGAGACGCCCGTGGGGAGGGCGTGAGCTGAACCGGCTGACAGGAGCCGGGTGAACGGAAACGGGTGACGCAAACGGGCGAACGCAAACGGGTGACGGGAGCTGGCTGACGGGACGGGGCCGTGGAACCGGGGCGCTCCCGGAGGGGCGGGAGCGGAGGGGGGTGGTGGTGCGCCGCACTCGGACCGAAGAGAAACAATGGACTGGACCAATCGGCCCGTCAAGGGAACGGCGGGTGAACCGCTCCGTCTGAGCGCCGCTGCCGCACGGGACAAGACGGACCGTCAGAGCCGGTACCGGACAAACCGATCAGCGGCCGGTCGGAAACCGGCCGGAAACCGGTCAGCAGCCGGCCGGCGGCTGGTCAGGAGAGGTACAGCTCCTCGATGTCCTCCGCGTAGTGCTCCGCGATGGCCGCCCGCCGCAGCTTGAGCGAGGGCGTCAACAGCCCCTGTTCCTGGCTGAACTCCCGCGCCAGCAGCCGGAACGCGCGGATCGACTCGGCCCGTGACACCGCCGTGTTGGCCGCCGCCACCGCGCGCTGGATCTCGCTGTGCAGCTCCTCGTCCGCGAGTGCCGCCCACGGGTCCAGCTGCGCCCGGCCGCGGGTCTTCAGCCAGTGCGCCAGGGCCGCCGGGTCGAGCGTGATCAGTGCGGCCACGTACGGGCGGTCGTCGCCCACCACCAGGCACTGGGAGACCAGCACGTGCGCCTCGACCCGTTCCTCCAGCCCCGCCGGGGCGAGGTTCTTGCCGCTGCTGGTGACGATCAGGTCCTTCTTGCGGCCGGTGATGGTGAGGTAGCCGTCCTCGTCCAGGCGGCCCAGGTCGCCGGTCGCGAACCAGCCGTCGACCAGCGATTCGGCGGTGCAGCGGGGGTGGTTGAGGTAGCCGCCGAAGACCGAGCCGCCGCGCACCCACACCTCGCCGTCGTCGGCGATCGCCACCGAGGCGCCCGGCACCGGCTGCCCGACCGTGCCGAGCTTCTGCCGCCCGGTCGGATTGGCGGTGATCGCGGCGGAGGTCTCGGTCAACCCGTAGCCCTCGTACAGCTGGAGGCCGGCGCCGGCGAAGAACAGGGCCACCTCGCGCCGCAGCGACGAGCCGCCGCACATCACGCTGCGCACCCGGCCGCCGAGCACCGCGCGCAGTCTCGGGTAGACGCTCCGGTCGTACGCGAGGTGGCGCAGCCGCAGTCCGGGGCTCGGTCCGGGGCCGCGCCCGAAGGCCTTCTGCTCCCGGGCGGCGGCCCAGTCGACGGCCACCTGCCGGGCCTGCTCGAAGAGTTCGCCGCGTCCGGCGTCCTCGGCGGCGCGCCGGGCCTGCTGGTAGATCTTCTCGAAGACGTACGGGACGGCGTGCAGGAAGGTCGGCCGGAAGGTCTCCAGCGCGGGCAGCAGTGCGTCGGTGGAGACCTCGGGGACGTGGCCGATCCGGAAGCCGCCGCGGATCGCCGCGACCTGCACGGCCCGTCCGTAGACGTGGGCGAGCGGCAGGAACAGCAGGGTGCCGGGCTGGCCGCCGCCGGTGTCGCGCAGGACGTCGCCCCAGCCGGCCAGCAGGGCGTCGGCCTCGGCGGCCAGGTTGGCGTGGGTGAGCAGGCAGCCCTTGGGGCGGCCGGTGGTGCCCGAGGTGTAGACGACGGTGGCGATGTTCCCGGCGGTGACGCCGAGCCGCTGCCGGTGCACCAGGGAGTCGGGCACGCCGTGACCGTCCTCGGTGATCGCGGCGACGCAGTCGCGGTCCAGCTGCCAGATGCCGGTGAGGTCGGGCAGCGCGTCGCAGACCGCGCCGACGGTCATCGCGGCGTCCTCGTCCTCGACCAGGCAGGCCACCGCCTGGGTCTCGGCGAGGATCCAGCGCACCTGTTCGGGGGCGGCGGTGGGGTAGACCGGCACGGTGATCGCGCCGATCGACCAGAGCGCGTAGTCGAAGAGCGTCCACTCGTAGCGGGTGCGGGACATCAGCGCGACCCGGTCGCCGTAGCGCACGCCGTGGGTCA
Source organism: Kitasatospora sp. NPDC056446 (assembly GCF_042796115.1). Lineage (NCBI taxonomy): Bacteria > Bacillati > Actinomycetota > Actinomycetes > Kitasatosporales > Streptomycetaceae > Kitasatospora > Kitasatospora sp. NPDC056446. The sequence goes on from NZ_JBHTRF010000006.1 coordinate 36,278, forward strand.
GCAGGCCCTTGGCGAGGGCGAGGACCTCGTCCCGGAACTGCCGGGCGGTGACGTCCTGCCACTGCCCGTCGCCGGTCCGCCGGGACAGCTGGGCGAGGCCGGGGGCGCGTTCGGCGGTGTCGTACAGGGAGTCGGCGAGTCCTCCGGTGACCTCGGGCGCGGCCGGGGCAGGGGTGGTGAACTCGCGCACGTTCCTCCCCAGTTCGCGTCTTCCGGTGCCGTCTCCCAGGCGCGGTCCGCCGACCCCGCCGACTTGCGGCCCGCCGTCCTGCGACGTCGCCGGCGTCCGGCCCCGCGGCCGGACCGGCCGCCGGGCCGCCGGGGCGTCGGCGCCCGGTTTCGCGGGTGGAGCGAAACTATCGGATCGGTCCGGTACTGCCCAGGGTTGTGACCGTGCCGCGACGAGATCGGCACCGGTCCGCCCGGACGGTGCCGCGGCGGGGAGGAACGGGGGAGGACCGGCGGAGGAACGGGGGAGGGGCGGGCGGAGCCCGGGGGCGGTCCGGGGACGGCTCGGGGCAGCCCGGACTCAGCTCCCGGGCACGGCCCGGGCACGGCCCCGGGGGGGGATCCAGGGAATCCCCAGGGAAGTCCCAGGAAGCCCCCCGAGGGTGTCCCGGCGGCCCCCGGGCCGTCCTTTGGCGCCCCTCGACGCCCCCCGGCGGGCCGCGCCAGGGAGCTGGGTCCGGCCGGGGGCGGCGCGGCCGACACCGGCCCATTCGGTACGAAGGCGGACAATCCGGCTGCGAAGCGGAGGCGATCACGACCGGTTTCTGACGTGTGCGGGGCAAGGTGGACAAGCGGACCGGTTCGACCCTCGAACGAGTGGTCAGGGCGTAGTAGAGTCGCGCAGACCCGTGGCCGGGAGCCCCCTCCGCAACCCTCCTCACCGTCCCCTCCCGCGCCTCACCTCCCCCGCCGCCCGCACCGCTTCCGCCGCCCCCACGACCCCGCCCCGCGACCTCCGGCCTCCCCGTCCGCGCCTGGCACTTCCCGACCGAGGACTCCATGCGTCTGCGCAGCAGCTCGATCCGCGCGAAGATCATCGCGCTGCTCCTGGTGCCCATCGTGGCGCTCACCGCCCTGTGGGTGTACGCCACGCTCGCCACCACCGGGGACGTCTGGAACCAGCTGGGAATCAGCCGTACGTACAAGGAGTTCGCGGGCCCGGTCGACCAGTACGCCACCGACCTGCAGAGCGAGCGCCGAGCCGCCGTCCAGCGGCTGGCGGACCCCCGCTCGCCCGTCGCCCGGGATGGCTACGAGCACGCCAAGGCCGTCACCGACCGCAGCCTCGCCGTGCTGCGGCAGAAGAAGGACACCGACGGCAACAAGCTCTCCGCCTCCCAGCGCGGCCGCTTCGTGCAGATCATCGCCGCCGCCGACCAGATCGGCCCGCTGCGCGCCCAGGTCGGCCGCGCCGCGCTGAACTGGGAGTTCGCGCTCGACCAGTACAGCGACCTGGTCAAACCGGTGTTCGGCTTCCGCTCCGCCTACGTCGCCCGGCAGACCGGCCAACTCCCGCGCCAGGGCACGATCCTGATCGAGCTGGTGCGCGCCCGTGAGTACCTCTCGCAGGAGGACGCGGCGATGGAGGGCCTGCGCACCGGCGCCGCCAAGCCCACCTCCGAGCAGTACCAGGTGGCGCTGGACGCCCTGCACAACCAGCAGGCGCTGTTCACCGTCTACATCGCCGAGCTCGAACCCGCCGACCAGTCCGACTACATCGCCCTGCGCGGCGGCGAGGCCTGGGGCGCGCTGGCCCGCGCCGAGGCGGACTTCGTGGGCGCGGGCGGCCCGGACCGGGTGGTCCAGGCCCTCAACACCGACTCCTGGCGGGAGACCGCCGACCGCGCGCTCGGCGACCTCGCCTCGATCAACAGCCGGATCGCCGCCGGGCTGGACGAGCGCGCCCGGTCCAGCGCGATCGCGATGCTCTGGCGCGGTGGCATCGCCGGTGCGATCGGCCTGGTCGCGGTCGTGCTGTCGGTGCTGATCTCGTTCCGGATCGGCCGGGGCCTGGCCCGCGAGCTGATCGGCCTGCGCAACGCGGCCAACGAACTCGCCGGCACCCGGCTGCCCTCCGTGATGCTTCGGCTGCGCCGCGGCGAACCGGTCGACGTCGCCACCGAGGCACCCGAACTGCACTTCGGGGACGCCGAGATCGGCCAGGTCGGCCAGGCCTTCAACGCGGTCCAGCGGGCCGCCGTCGAGGCCGCCGTGGAGCAGGCCGATCTGCGGCGCGGCGTCTCGGCCGTGTTCGTCAACCTGGCCCGGCGCAGCCAGGTGCTGCTGCACCGGCAGCTCACCCTGCTCGACACCATGGAGCGCCGCACCGAGGACCCGGCGGAGCTGGAGGACCTCTTCAAGGTCGACCACCTCACCACCCGCATGCGCCGGCACGCCGAGGGTCTGATCATCCTGGCCGGCGGCTCGCCCGGCCGTGCCTGGCGCAAGCCGGTCCGGATGGTCGACGTGGTCAGGGCGGCGGTCGGCGAGGTCGAGGACTACGCCCGGGTGACCGTCCGGCCGTTCCCCGGCACCGGCCTGCTCGGCAGCGCCGTCGCGGACGTCACCCACCTGGTCGCCGAACTCGTCGAGAACGCAGCGGTGTTCTCCCCACCGACCACCCATGTCACCGTCCAGGGCGAGGTGGTGGCGCACGGCTTCGCGCTGGAGATCGACGACCGCGGGCTCGGGCTGAGCGAGCAGATGCTCGCCGAGATCAACGAACGCCTCGCCGTGGAGCAGGAGTTCGACCTCGCCGACACCGACCGGCTGGGCCTCTTCGTGGTCAGCCGGCTGGCCCGGCGGCACGGCATCCGGGTGCACCTGCGGCCGTCCCCGTACGGCGGGACGACGGCCGTGGTGCTGATCCCGCGCGAGCTGCTCGCGGAGGCCACGGACGGGCTGCCCGAGCCGACCGCGGCCGGGCGGCGGCCGGTGGGCGGCGGTCGGCGCGGACAGCGGGACCTGGTCGCGGTGCCGGGCGCCGGGAGTGGTCCGGGGGGTGCCTCAGGGGGCGCTCCCGGGACGCCGGCGGGGGCTGCGGCGGGGTCCTCGCCCGGGACCGCGACCCGGTCCGGGGGCGTGACCGGGGCTGTGGCCGGGCCCGTGGCCGACTCCGACGACGACACCGGCGGACGGCACCGGGGGACGGGAGGGCCGCGGCCCTCCGTGCCCGAGTCGGGGCGTACGGCGGGCGGTCTGCCGCGCCGTGCCTCGCGGACCAAGGGCGGACCGGTCCTGGTGCCCGCGCCCGGAGCGGACCCCGAGGACGCGCGGGGGAGGGGGCGGCACCGCCGGGAGGACCTGGTGGTGGCCGCCGCCGCGGAGGCCGTGGCGGCTGCCGAGGCCGCGGAGGCCGCCGCCGGCGGAGGTGCCGAGGCCGCCGGGGCCGCGCCGGTGGGCGCGGCACCCCGGACTCCGGGCGGTCTGCCGCGCCGGGTCCGGCAGGCGAACCTGGCGCCGCAGCTCAGGGAACAGCTCACGGAGCAGCTGAAGGAACGATTCCGCACTGTGGGCGGGACCGACGACGGAACCGGGGCGGACCCGACCGGGGACACCGGGGCCGCCCGGGCCGCCCGGGCCGCCCGGGAGGAGCGCGAGGTGCGGGAGCGCTCGCCCGAGGAGGCCAGGGCCACCTTCGCCTCATTCCAGCGCGGCTTCACCCGGGGGCGCGGTGCCACCGCCCCGGCCGACCGCACCGCCACCGCCGCGGACCGGGCCGCCGCCGACCGTGCGGCCCGGGGGAGCGCCCGGCCCGCCGCCGTACCGGTCTGGCAGCCGCCGGACCAGTCCCGTCGGGCGATCAGCCCGGCCCCCGCCCCGGCGGCGCTGCCCGGGCCCTCGGACACCGGCCGGGCGCCGCTCGCCCGCCGGCTGCCGCCCGGGCAACCGGTCCGCCGCACTCCCGGCTTCGGATCACCCGTGCCGCCGGGACCATCCACATCACCCTCACCACCAGCAGGACCCGTACGACCCGTACGACCCGCTTCACCCGCACCATCCGGCTCGCCCGAGTCACCCGTACTGCCTGTGCGACCCGTACCACCGGCACGACCAGCACCACCCGCACCACCCGCTCCAGCGGAAGGAACTGATTCATGACCACTTCGACGCAGCCGTCCGGAGACCTCAACTGGCTCCTGGACGACCTGGTGGGGCGCGTCGCGGCCCTGCGGCACGCGGTGATCCTCTCCGGCGACGGCCTCGCCACCGGAGCCTCCCGCGACCTCGACCGCGAGGACGCCGAGCACCTGGCCGCCGTCGCGGCCGGGTTCCACAGCCTGGCCAAGGGCGCCGGCGGGCACTTCAAGGTCGGCGGCGTCCGGCAGACCATGGTCGAGCTGGACGAGGCGTTCCTGTTCATCACGGCCGCCGGCGACGGCAGCTGCCTGGCCGTGCTGAGCGACGCCGAGGCGGACATCGGCCAGATCGCCTACGAGATGGCCCTGCTGGTCAAGCGGGTCGGCGAGCACCTGGCCGCCGAGCCGCGAACCGAAACCGCCCCGCCGGGGAGATGAGCGGGCCGATGGCGGATCGGAAGGCGGACGTGCCGGACCGCCCGGACGGCCCGGAGGTGCCGGTGGGCCCGGTCGGGCCGTCCGGCACGGGGGCGTCCCCGGGTGCGGGGCCCTCGGCGGACGGCGGGGCTGCCCGGAATGCGGACGGTTCCGTGGACAGTTCCTCGGACGGACCCGCGTCCGAGGGCGGCACCGCTGCCGCGGACGCGGAGCCGCCCGACCCGGAAGGGCCCGAGGTCGACCTGTTCGTGCCGCGCACCCCGGTCGACGACCGCTGGTTCGACGACGAGGCCGGCCCGGTGGTGCGGCTCTACTCGATGACGCGCGGCCGCACCCGGCCGGTCGAGGAGGGGCTGTTCGACCTGATCTCGCTGGTCACCGCCGTCGACCCCGGGCCGGACGCGGGCGCCGTGCCCGCGCACGTCCTCGATCCGGAACACCAGACGCTGCTGGCCCTGTGCCGCCGCGAGCCGCTCTCCGTCGCCGAACTCGGCTCCTACACCGACCTGCCGGTCAGCGTGGTGCGGGTGCTGCTCGGCGACCTCTACGACGCCGACCTGATCAGCGTCACCCGACCCGTTCCGCTCGCCGAGCTGCCGGACGAGCGCCTGCTGCGAGACGTGATCAATGGACTCCGTGCGCTCTGACCACCACTCCCGCCCGGCCGGCGCCGCGTCCCGCCCGGACGTCGGCACCCCCCGCGGGGGGAACTCCAACGACCCGCGCTGGCGCGGCGGTCCGGCCGTCGCGGTGAAGATCCTGGTCGCGGGCGGCTTCGGCGCGGGCAAGACCACCCTGGTCGGATCGGTGAGCGAGATCCGGCCGCTGCGCACCGAGGAGGAGCTCAGCGAGCTGGGCCGACCGGTGGACGACACCTCGGGGGTGGAGACGAAGCGCACCACCACGGTGGCGATGGACTTCGGCCGGATCGACCTGCGGCCGGGCCTCGCGCTCTACCTGTTCGGCACGCCCGGGCAGGACCGGTTCTGGTTCGTCTGGGACGAGTTGGCCCGTGGCGCGCTCGGCGCCCTGGTGCTCGCCGACACCCGGCGGCTGGCCGACTGCTTCCCCTCGGTGGACTTCTTCGAGCAGCGCGGCATCCCGTTCGTGGTCGCCGTGAACTGCTTCGAGGGCACCGAGCTGTTCTCGCCGGACGAGGTCCGCGACGCGCTCGACCTCGACCCGGACATCCCGGTGCTGCTCTGCGACGCCCGGCTGCGGGAGGACGGGAAGGACCTGCTCGTCGCGCTGGTCGAGCACGCCGCGACCCGCAGGGCCCCTGCCTCCGCCCGGACCTGAGGGAGTCTCGACCCGGGGGCGGGCGCGTTCCGGGCGGATCCGGGGGCGGGTTCCCGGCCGGTCCGGGAGGGTGCCGGACCAGCCCGGCAGTGGCCTCGCAGTGCCCCAGCAGTGCCCCAGCAGTGCCCCAGCAGTGCCCCAGCAGTGCCCCAGCGGTGCCCCGGACGGCCCCGGACGGCGGTGCCGCAGACGCCCCGGGACGCCCGCCGTCTCATCCGAATGTCCGTATCCCGGACGTTCGGCGCGCGGAAGGTTGCCTAGACAGCCCCGGCCGTGGAAGGCTCTGTGGACGAAGGCCGCCCGGCCCTGCCGTCGGGAATGCCGGAAACGCTCCGTTCACACGGGCGTTGCCGACCGGCGGACGGCCTTCGACGATCCGGCGAGACACCGTCGGCGCGCACCGGGAGCGGTGCGCGGCCGCACGCAGAACGAGGGGGAGGGCAGCAGAGTGACCGTCAGCCGACGACACACCGTCACCGACGCGTCCGGATCCCTCATGCCCGGCTCCGCCATCTCGGGCGCTGCCGCCCAGGTGCTCACCGTCCGCCGTTACATCGACCACGCGCTGATCTGCAGCGCGTGTTGTCGCTGACCGGCCTGTCCCGTCCCGGTCCGTCCCCGGCGTTCCCGGCCCACCAGGCCACGCCCGACGCACCGCAGACCCCGTCGACCAGGCCGTAGCGGACCGCCGTCCGGCGCGCCCGCGGCCGACCAACCGGACCCGCCCAGCGGAGAGACCACCAGTGAACATCGTCTGCCCCAGACCTGCCCCCGACGTCGTCGGCCGTACGCGAATGACCGGTACGGCCTCCGCGATGCGCCCGGGCGGTGGACGGACCGGACGGTGGAACGGGCGCGCGGGCCGCGCCGCGGACAGCCGACGGGGTCGCCCCGACCTCGAACCGTTCTGGCCGTCCCGGCAGCCGCACCTGTTCGATCAGACGTGTCCGGGCTCGCCCAGCGCGTCCCGGCCCTCCGCCCGCTGACCCGGTTCCGTCCGGTCCAGCCCCGGTAGTACGCCCGGTCGACGCGCAGACGACTCCACCCCGTCCGTCACGCGCGAAATGAGCGGCACACCATGTCTTCTTCATCCACGGCCACCCTGCCCCTGCCGACCGCGACCCCGCACCTGCGCGCGGTCCGCTCGGTTCCGTCCGCCTCCTCCGCCTCCCCCCTTCCCCCGGCCGTCCCGGGTGCCTCCGGCCCGGCCGGGGCCGCGGGGCCGTCCGTCCCCCCGGCCTCGGTCGCCGAGCGATGGCCCGGGGCGGGCGCCCGTCCGCCGCACACCGGACCGGCCCGTCCGGCAGGCGTTCCGACGACCCTCCCGTCCCAGCCGGGCGGGGCCGTCCCGCCGGCGCCGCAGGCACTGCTCGCCGCGCTGCCGGAGGGCGCGACCGTCGTCGCCGCCCTGCCGCCGGGCGCGCTGCCGCAGGGGCTGCTCGCCCAGTACGGCCAGCAGTTCGGCGGTGCCAACGGGAGCCCGATGGTCGGGTACCTGGTGCTGGTGCCGGCCGAGAGCCCGCTGGCGGGGGGAACTGCCCTGCCGGGCGCCGCCGTCGGGGCCGGGCTGCCGGTCGGGTCCGCCCCCTCCGGGGCGCACGGCGGACCCGGCGGCTCCGGGGTGCACGGCGCCTCGGGTGCGTTCGGCGCTGCCGGGGTGCACGGCGCGCCGGTCCCCGGCGGACGTCCGGCGCGCCCGACCGGGCGCGGCATCAGCGTGGACACCGAGCGGCGCAACGCCTACGTCGACGGGCGGCTCCTCGACCTCACCTACCTGGAGTTCGAGCTGCTCGCCCACCTCACCGAGCACCCGCAGCGGGTGCACACCCGGGACCACCTGGTCTCCGCAGTCTGGGGCTACGGCCACGTCGGGGACGGCCGCACGGTCGACGTGCACGTCGCCCGACTGCGCCGCAAGCTCGGAACCGCCTACCGGGACACGATCGTGACGGTCCGTCGGGTCGGCTACAAGTACACGCCGGCCGCAGGCTGATCGCCGGTTCGCCGGTTCGCCGGTTCGCCGGTTCGCCGGATCGGCTGATCGTCGGCTCCCGGCCGCCCCGCCGGTCCGGTCCGCCGGCTCCGGCTGCCGGTCCCGGGTGCTCGTTCCCGAACGCCGGGCGCAGCGGCGGGCCGCCCGTCCTTCCTCCCGGACGGATGTGGCGGCCCGCCGCTTCCGGCATGCCGACGGTTCGTCGGAGGCGGACGGTCAGGCCCGCTGATCGGGCGGCAGCAGGAGTACGGCGAGGGCGTCGGCGCAGCTCCGGGCGTGGCCCAGGAACCAGTCCAACCGGTCGTCGGTGAGGTGAGCAGGGGTCGAGCGGACCGCCAGTGCGAAACGGGCCTGCCCGCCGCCGTCCAGGACGGGCACGGCCACCGTCCGCACCCCGGCGGCCGACTCGCCGTCGTTGAGCGCGTACCCGGTGGCGCGGACCCGCTCCAACTCCTCGTCCAGCAAGGCCGGTTCGGTGATCGTCCGGCCGGTGAACGGTCGCAGCGGACCGAGCGTCGACGCCGCCGCCTCGCCCGGGCGCGGCCAGGCCAGCAGGACCTTGCCGAGCGCCGTGGAGTGCAGCGGGCGGCGCAGGCCCAGTCCGGTGTCCGGGCGGACCGAGCCGCCGACCAGGATCACCGCGTGCGGTCCGCTGCGGATCGCGAGGTCCGCCGTCGCGTTGGTGCGCCGGGAGAGCACCTCCAGCTCGGGCGCCGCCAGGTGCAGTCCGCGCTGGTGGAAGGTGAGTTGGCCGAGTTCCGCGACCGCGGGGCCGAGCCGGTAGCGGGCGGTCTGCTCGTCCTGCTCCAGGAACCCGGCGCTGACCAGGGTGCGGGCCAGCCGGTGCGCGGTGGAGACCGAGAGGTCCACCCGGCGGGCCAGGTCCGAGGCGCTGAGGTCTGGGCCGTTGTCGTGGAAGCAGTGCAGCAGCCCCAGCGCGCGCTGGACGGCCTGCGCACCGGCCGGCGGGCTCTGGACGGCGGTGGCGGCCTCGGCCATGGCACCTCGCGTTTCGGTCAGGGGCTCCGGGCGGACCGCCGGAGGGAGTCTCAGCGTAGGGCAGCCGGTGCTGCGGAAATGTGTCGAGGACGTTGCAATGGAATGGCGTTGATGAACAACTGATCCCACGATGTGGCAAAGGCTTGCTTCCGGCTCGATCGCCGTGGAACGCTCCTCACATCGCGCCGGACGGCCCTCGGCCAGGGCGGCGCGCGTACCCCGACTCGCAGGAAGGAGCAGCGCCGTGACGTCCCACCGGTGTCTCCTCTCCTGTGCGTGTTGTCGCTGACCGGCGTTCCCCGCGTCTCCCCGCGTTCCTCGTACTCCCCGCATTCCCCGCGCCGCGCTCCCGCCTGCTCCGTGGAGCGCGAACCCCCCTGCCTCCCGGGCCCCGTGGCCCGCCCGGGGTGGACCCGAATCCGCACCCTTCCGACGGTCGTCGGAGCCTCCGTAGAGGACCAAGCCCCGTGTCCAGCAGTTCCGCAAGCCCGTCCGCACGTACCTCCGCACGTACCTCCGCAGGCACCACCGCAGGCACCTCCGCAGGCACGCCGGCCCTTCCCGACACCCTCTGGTTCACCCGCTGCCCGGTGCCCACCGCGACCGGGATCGCCGCCGACCAGGGCTGGCTCGCCCGCGAGTTCGCCGTCGACGGGATCGCCGTCCGCTCGCTCCAGGACGCCCCGCCCGAGACGGCCGCCGACCACCACTACACCCACGCGCTCACCGGCCTCTTCCGCGAGGGCGGCAATGTGCCCGCGCTGTGGGCCCGTTCGCGGGGCGAGGAGACCAGGCTGATCGGCCTCACCTGGATCGAGGAGCGCCAGGTGATCCTGGTCCGGGCCGGCAGTGGGGTCACCGAGCCCGGGCAGCTGCGCGGACTCCGGCTGGCCGTCCCACATCATGGAATAGGCATCGACTTCTGGCGGGCCATGGCGCTGGCCGGCTTCCGCGGGGCCCTCGCACTCGCCGGCCTCACCCTGGACGACGCCGAACAGGTCGACGTCCCCGGCACGCCGGGTGACGGGCAGTGGTCGGCCGAACTCGCCGCGCTTCGGAACGGCACGGTGGACGCGGTGTACGTGAAGGGGGCGCTGGCGGTCGAGGCGGCCCGGCGGATCGGCGCGGAGGTGGCCGTCGAGCTGGACGCGGCGCCGGACCGCCGGGCCCGGGTCAACAACGGGACGCCTCGGCCGGTCACCGTCCACCAGCGCCTGCTGGACGAGCACCCGGAGCTGGTCGCCCGCTTCCTCGCCGTCCTGCTGAAGGCCGCCGACTGGGCGGCCGAGCGCCCGGCCGAGGTGGCCCGGATCCTCCAGGCCGAGACCGGGGCCGGCGCCGAGGGCGTCGCCGGGGCCTACGCGGCGGGCAGCCACCGCACCCTGCACCTGGACCTGTCGGCGGAGCGGTTGGAGCTGCTGGCCCGGCAGGAGCGCTTCCTGCGGGAGCAGGGCTTCCTGGCGGCCCCCGTGGACGTCCACGCCTGGGCGGACCCGGAGCCGCTCCGCGCCGCCCGGCAGCTGCTGCGCGAGCGGCGGGGGGGCGGCGCGGACGGCTGAGCCGGGCAGGCGTCAGCGCAGCGCCACTGCCGGTGCGGGTGACCCGCCCGGTGCCGGCCGACAGATCACCGTCAACAGACTTCAGCCGACGGCTTTCAGAGAACAACTTTCAGACGACAGCTTTCAGATAACAGATTTCGAAAGTTGTCAGCTGTCATCTGTCACCATTTTGGAGACCCCCGTGAAGACCCCCCGCCTCGCCCTCGCCGCCACCGCGCTGCTCGCCTCCACCGCCCTGGCCGCCTGCGGCTCGTCCGCCGACGGGGCCAAGGCCTCCGCCGACGGCGGGGCGGGCGGCAAGGCCGACGTGGTGCTCCGCCTGCCCGACCCCGGGAACAACGGCTTCCTCGCCCGCGGCAAGAAGGACGGTTCGCTGGACCGGGCCCTGGCCGCCGTCCACGCCAAGGTCGCCTGGACCGGGAGCGCCGGACCGTTCGCCCCCGCCGCCCAGGCCCTCTCCGCCGACCAGCTCGACGTCGCCCAGGGGTCGATCACCTCGGCCGTCGCCGCGCTCGCCCAGAAGCCCGGCTTCAAGCTGTTCGCCCAGACCGCGCCCGACGGCGTCGGCGAGGGGATCCTGGTGAAGAACGACTCGCCCGTCAAGTCCGTCCAGGACCTGGTCGGCAGGAAGGTCGCCGTCTCCCAGGGCGGCACCAGCGAGTACCTGCTGCTCAAGGCGCTGGCCAAGAACGGCGTCCCGGCGGACAAGGTGGAGCGCGTCTACCTGCGCGCCGACCAGACCTCCGGCGTCTTCAACTCCGGCCAGGTGGACGCCTGGGCGACCTGGAACACCTTCTCGACCCCCGCCATCGCCAACGCCGGCGCGCACTTCCTGGTGAACGGCCAGGAGGTCGGCTCCGACAACTACGCGGTCTGGGCCGTGCGCAACGGCTTCGCCGACAAGCACCCCGAGGTGGTCAAGGCCTTCTACGCCTTCCTGGGAGAGGGCGGCCGACAGGAGAAGGCCGACCCGGCCGCCTACCTCAACGTCTTCACCGACTCCGGCCCCACCGCCGTCACCCCCGCCGAGAAGGACGTCGCGGTGAACGTAAGCAAGCAGGGCACCCCGGCGGACGCGATCTCCGACGCGGACATCGCCCGCTTCGGCACGGTCGCCCAGTTCTTCGCGGACCAGAAGGTCACCAAGCAGCTCGTGGACGTCAAGCCCTACCTGATCGACATCAACAAGCTCGGAGACGGTGCCAAGTGACCACCGCAGCAACGGAACTCGCGCTCGAAACGGCACCCGACGCCGCACCCGACGCCGCACCCGGTGCCACAGCCGGCGGCGCGCCCGACGACACCCGGGCCGCCCTCGACGCCGGGCTGGTCCCCCCGCACGCCCGACGGCACCGCCCCCGCCCCCGCGCGCTCGCCGTGGTCCTGCGCACCATCGGCCCGCTGGCCCTGCTCGGCGGCTGGGCGCTCGCCTCCGCCACCGGCGCGCTCACCCAGGACGTGCTCGCCTCGCCCGCCCAGGTCGCCCAGGCCGTGGGGGAGTTGTGGGGCAACGGCCAGCTGACCGACGCCCTCTCCGTCTCCCTCACCCGCGCCGGTCTCGGACTGCTCTTCGGCGCCACCATCGGTCTGGTGCTCGGTGTGGTCACGGGATTCACCCGTCTCGGCGAGGAGTTGCTGGACTCGGCGATCCAAGTCCTGCGCACCGTGCCCTTCCTGGCGCTCGTCCCGCTCTTCATGGTGTGGTTCGGCATCACCGAGACCGCGAAGGTCGCCCTGATCGGTGTGGCCACCAGCTTCCCGATGTACGTGTCCGCCTCCGGCGGCGTCCGCAGCACCGACCGGAAGCTGGTCGAGGCGATGCGCAGTTTCGGCCTCGGCCGCTGGGCGATCGTCCGCACGGTCGTCCTGCCCGGCGCGCTGCCCTCGCTGCTCTCCGGGCTCCGGCTGTCCATGACGCTGAGCGTGATCGCCCTGATCGCCGCCGAGGAGATCAACTCCACGGAGGGGATCGGGTACTTGATGGCCCAGGCGCAGAACTACTCGCGCACCGACGTCCTCGCCGTCTGCATCCTGATCTACGGACTGCTCGGCCTCACCGCCGACGGAGTCGTCCGGATCCTGGAACGCGTGCTGATGCCGTGGCGCCAGGCCGTCCAGGGAGCAGCCCGATGACCGCGACCACCTCCGCCACCGCGACCACCGGGGCTGCGGGCCGGGCGTCCGAGTCGAGGGTCCCGGCCGTCCACCTGCGCGGCCTGCGCAGGGTGTTCGGTACCCGGGCGGTGCTCGACGGCGTCGACCTCTCCATCGCCCGCGGCGAGTTCGTCGCCCTGCTGGGGGCCAGCGGTACCGGCAAGACCACGCTGCTGCGCATCCTCGGCGCGCTCGACCAGGCCGACGAGGGCACCGTGCTCGTCCCACCGGTCCGTACGGTGGTGTTCCAGGAGCCCCGACTCGTCCCGTCCAAGCGGGTGCTGGCCAATGTCACGGTCGGCCTGCCGGGCGGCGCCGCGACCCGGGAGACCGGACGGAAGGCGCTCGCCGAGGTCGGCCTGGACCGGCACGCCGACGCCTGGCCGGCCACCCTCTCGGGCGGCGAGGCACAGCGCGTCGCACTCGCCAGGGCGCTCGTGCGGGAACCCCAACTACTGCTGCTCGACGAACCGTTCGCCGCCCTGGACGCGCTCACCCGGCTGCGTATGCAGGACCTGGTGGGTGACCTGGTCCGCCGGCACCGCCCGGCCGTGCTGCTGGTCACCCATGACGTGGACGAGGCCGTACGGCTGGCCGACCGGGTCGTGGTCCTGCGCGACGGCCTGCTCGCCCGGGACGAGGAGGTCGCCGTCGACCACCCGCGCGACCCCGCCGACCCGGCCTTCGCCGAACTGCGGCGCCGCCTGCTCGCCGACCTCGGCGTCCACTGACCTCCTCGCCTTCCCCTGACCCCTTCCCCCGCGCGTCGGTCCTTCGGCCGAACCGAGCCCGTACCACCGGAGTTGAACAGATGACCGTCACCCTCGGCGTCCACGCCAGCAACCCCTCGCTCTACTACCTCGCCCGGCTCCCCTATCTGGACGAGGAACTCGCCCCGCTCGGTGAGACCGGCGCCTTCCACCACTACGCCGACGGCACCCGCACCGGAGCGCTGCTCGCCGACGGCACCATCGACTTCGGCGGCACCGGCTCGACCCCGCCGATCACCGCCCAGGCGGCCGGCCACGACCTGGTCTACGCGGCGGTCTCCGCACCCCGTCCGGACCACGGCGCGCTGCTGGTGCCGGCCTCCGGCCCGGCCCGGACGGTCGCGGACCTCAAGGGCGGCACCGTCGTCCTCGGCATCGGCTCCTGGCAGACCCACCTGCTCGCCAAGGCCCTGCACGCGGTCGGGCTCACCTACGGCGAGGACGTCACCCCGGAGCGCCCGGCGGCCGGTGCGGACCAGGCGCGGCGGCTGCGCGACGGCGAGATCGCCGGTTGGATCGCCCAGGGCGCCGAACTCGCCGCCGCCCGCCGCAGTGGGGAGTTCCGCGAGCTGATCCGTACCGGTGACGTGATCACCGACCGCTCGGTGTTCTTCACCCGCCGGGACTTCGCGGCCGGGCGCCCCGAGGTGGTCGCCGCGATCGCCACCGCACTGCGCCGGGCCGACGCGTGGGTGGCCGCCAACCCGGCCGAGGCCGCCGCGATCGCGGCCGGGGAACTGGGCGGAACGGCGGAGGACTGGCAGAGCGCGCTGGCCGCGCTGCCGTGGCGGCTGGAGCCCGCCACCGCCGGGTTCGTCGCCGAGCAGCAGGAGGCCGCGGACATCTTCCACCGGGTCGGCTTCATCGACCGCGCGCTGACCGTCGCCGACGCCCACCTGCCCGCCCTGGAGGCCCCGGTGGCCGCCGCGCTCGCGAAGGCGGTCTGACCCGTGGCCTCCGAAGTCCTCTGGTACATCATCCCGCGCGAGGGCCACTACCCCTGGGAGCCGGCCGGGCGCCGCCCGGTGGACCTGCGCTACCTCCAGCAACTCGCGGGCAGTGTCGAGCGGTTGGGATACACCGGCGCCCTGCTGGCGACCGACCTGTACGACGTCTGGACCCTCGGCAGCGCGCTCGCGGCCGCCACCACCCCGGCCTTCAAGCCGCTGCTGGCCGTCCACCCCGGACTGGTCTCGCCCACCCTGCTGGCCAAGATGGCACTGAGCTTCGACCACCTGCACGGCGGACGGCTGCGCTTCAACGTGGTCAACGGCTCGACCGCGCAGCTGCGCGAGTACGGTCTGGACGTCGAGCACGACGACCGCTACCGGCTCAGCGCCGAGTACTGGTCGATCGTCAAGCGCCTCACGGCCGGTGAAGTCTTCGACCACAAGGGCGAGTTCTACGACCTGAAGAACGCGGGCGCGAGCCTGCGCGAGCTGACCCCGGCGCAGCCCGGCGGTATCCCGCTCTGGTTCGGCGGCAGTTCGGCGGCCGGCATCGAGATGGCGGCCGAGCACGTGGATGTCTACCTGACCTGGGGCGAGCCGCCGCACCTGCTCAAGGAGAAGCTTGACCTGGTCCGTGAGCGCGCCGCCGCCCACGGCCGGACCCTGCGGATCGGACTGCGGCTGCACCTGATCGTCCGCGACACCGAGGACCAGGCCTGGGCGGCCGCCGACCGGCTGCTGGACGTCACCAGCGAGGCCACGTACGCGCGTCAGCTGGGCGGAGTCGCGGGGGAGGACGGGGTCGGCTGGCAGCGGCAGTTCCGCCAGCACGGGGGCAAGGTGCCGGCGCGGGCCCGGGAACTGGAGGCCTACCCCAACCTCTGGCCGGGGATGAGCCTGTTCCGGCCCGGCCCCGGGACGGCGGTGGTCGGCTCGACCGCCCAGGTGGTCGAGCGCTTGAAGGAGTTCGAGGCGCTGGGCGTCGACACCTTCATCCTGTCCGGCAACCCGCTGCTGGAGGAGGCCCACCGGGTTGCAGAAACGGTTCTGCCCGCGCTGGGCATCGGCCGCCGTTGACAGGACGGCGGTCGGCGACTGACAGCTGACAAGTAACGGATAACAGATGACAGATGACAGATTTCGAAATCTGTCATCTGTCATCCATCGTCTGTCAACAGCTCAACAGCTCAACAGCTCACCGGTTCAACGGCTCAGCCGGTCGATCTCCGCCAGCTCCTCCGCCGTCAGCGGGCCGCCGGCCAGCGCGTCGAGGTTCTGGTCCAGCTGGGCCACGCTGCTCGCGCCGATGATCACCGACACGACGCGCGGGTCCCGCAGCACCCAGCACAGCGCCAGCTGCGCCAGCGACTGCCCGCGCCCCTCGGCGATCTTGCTCAGCGCCCGCAGCTGCTCCAGCTTGGACCCGGTCAGCGCCTCCTCGGTCAGGAACTTCCCGACCGACATCCGCGAGCCCGCCGGCACGTCACCGGAGAGGTAGCGGTCGGTCAACAGCCCCTGGGCCAGCGGCGAGTAGGCGATCAGGCTGGTCTGGGTGTCGCCCACCGCGTCCAGCAC
This sequence comes from Kitasatospora sp. NPDC056446, assembly GCF_042796115.1. Lineage (NCBI taxonomy): Bacteria > Bacillati > Actinomycetota > Actinomycetes > Kitasatosporales > Streptomycetaceae > Kitasatospora > Kitasatospora sp. NPDC056446. The sequence continues at coordinate 52,103 of NZ_JBHTRF010000006.1, forward strand.
GCCGCCCTCCTCCACGTACCGGTTGAGGATCGAGTACGCCGACTGGTTCATCAGCACCGGCGTTCCCAGCTCCCGCAGGATCGCCACCGCCTCCCGGTGCTGCTCGGTCGGGTAGTTGGAGATCGCGGCGTACAGCGCCTTGCCCGAGCGCACCGCACTGTCCAGCGCCCCCATCGTCTCCTCGAGCGGGGTGTCCGGGTCGTAGCGGTGCGAGTAGAAGACGTCGACGTAGTCCAGCCCCATCCGCTCCAGCGACTGGTCGAGGCTGGCCAGCAGGTACTTGCGGCTTCCGCCGTTGCCGTACGGGCCGGGCCACATGTCCCAGCCCGCCTTGGTCGCGATGAACAGCTCGTCCCGGTACGGCCGGAAGTCCTGGGCGAACAGGTAGCCGAAGTTGCGCTCGGCGCTGCCGTACGGGGGTCCGTAGTTGTTCGCCAGGTCGAAGTGCGTGACGCCCCGGTCGAAGGCCCGGCGCAGCACTGCCCGCTGCACCTCCAGCGGCTGGGCGTCACCGAAGTTGTGCCAGAGCCCGAGCGAGACGGCGGGCAGCTGGACGCCGCTGCGGCCGGCCTTCCGGTAGGTCATCGAGGCATAGCGGTCATCCGAGGCGAGGTAGCTCATGCCGGACATCTTGCCAGTCGGTCCCGGTCGATCAAGCCCTTGCCCCGCTTCCGACCGGTGCCTATGCTCGCGGAGGATCGTGCGCGTGCGAGGCGAGGGGAGGGGCGTGATGGCAGTCTCCGGCTTCCCCGCTGCCCCCGGCGCCCCGGCCGCACCCCGCTGTTGTTGTCGCCACCGCAGCAGCACCGCGCGCTGACACCCTGCCCGAGCGGCCTGCCGCCCCGGCCTCGCTGGTGGTCCCGCCGGTAGTCGGGTCGGTGATCCGGTCGGTGATCCGGTCGTGATCCGGGCGCCGCCCAGCGCGGGACGCGGCCCGGAGCGTCGTACCGGACTCCGGTGCCCCTTCCGTTCGCGCCGATGCCTCGATCGAGCCCACCCGGCCGACGATCCCCGCCCGATCCACCCGATCCACCCGAAACCCCCACCCGATAAGCCCCACCCGAGCCGCCCCACCCGAGCCGTCCCGTGCGCGCCGCCCCGCGCGTGCCCCACCCGAGCCCCTTCGAGCGCCCCAAGGAGACCGCCGTGCGGTTCACCGTCTCGTCCCTCGTCGCCAACGCCCCCGATCCCGTCACCGGTGTCCGGCGCACTCCGCAGCAGAAGCTGCACAACGTCATCGACCAGGCGGTCCTCGCCGAGCAGCTCGGTTACGACGGCTACGGCGTGGGGGAGCGGCACGGTGAGCCCTTCCTCTCCCCGGCGCCGCCCGTCCTGCTGAGTGCCATCGCCGCCCGCACCTCCACCATCCGGCTGTTCACCACGGTGACGGTGCTCAGCATCCTCGACCCGGTCCGGGTCGCCGAGGACTACGCGATGCTCGACCAACTCTCCGTCGGCCGGATCGAGTTGATCATCGGCAAGGGCAACGACCCGCGCCACTTCGGGCTGTTCGGACTGCCCGAGGAGCGCCAGTGGGAGGCGCTCGCCGAGAACTACGCCCTGCTGCGGCGGCTCTGGCGCGAGGAGAAGGTCACCTGGGAGGGTTCGACCCGTCCGCCGCTCCGGGACGCCACCGTCTCGCCGCGCCCGCTCCAGGACCCGATCCCGGTCTGGCACGGCAGTGCGACCAGCACGCGGTCCACCGACCTGGCCGCCCGTCACGGGGACCCGCTCTTCTCTGCCAACTCCTTCCACCCGCTGGCGAAATACCGTTCGCTGGTCGAGCACTACCGCGAGCGCTGGGAGCACTACGGGCACGATCCGGCGCAGGCCCGGGTCGGCGCGAGCTTCGGCGGACTGTTCGTCGCCAAGCGCTCGCAGGATGCCGTCGAGGGCTACCGCCCTTACTGGGATGCGCTGTTCAGCTCCGCCGCCGGCCGTCACAACAACTCGCCGTTCGGTTCGCTGGAGGACGCGTTGGAGCGCGGCTCCGCGCTGGTCGGCAGTCCGCAGCAGGTGGTCGAGAAGATCCACCGCTACCACGAGGCCTTCGGGAACGAGGTGGTCGGGATCGGTGTGGACGCGCTCACCGAGGGGGCGCAGCGGGAGCAGTTGGAGTTGTTCGCGAGCGAGGTGGCGCCCGTGATCCGGCGCGAACTCCCGTAGCTCCCGTAGTCGTCCGCACGCCGCCCGCCCGCGCAGCGCGCCGTGCACCCCCTACCCGGAGTGACGCCGGCAACCGTGGGTGACGTGACGCGCGCCACCGACCGCGCCGGAATGCGGCTCGGCGGTGCGGGGGATGACGAACGGTCGAGGGGCCGTGGCCGCCGGGGGGCGGCGCACGGCCCTCAATCGTCGGGTGGGCCTTCCCGGGGGCGGGGGCGGGGGCGGTGGCGGTGGCGGTGGCAGGGGCGGTCCTGGCGGACCGGGCCGGCACGGGAAAGCCACTGGCCTTCTGTACCTACTGGTATGTACAGTGATGCCCATGACGACCCAGGACCGTCTCATCGAGAGCACCCAGGCCCTCCTCTGGGAGCGCGGCTACGTCGGCACCAGCCCCAAGGCCATCCAGCAGCGCTCCGGGGTCGGGCAGGGCAGCATGTACCACCACTTCACCGGCAAGCCCGATCTCGCCGCCGCCGCCCTGCGCCGCAGCGCCGAGCAGATGCGGGGGATCGCCGAGGCCGACTTCGCCGCCCCCGGCAGCGCGTACGACCGCATCGCCGCCTACCTGCGGCGCGACCGCGACGTCCTGCGCGGCTGCCGGATCGGCCGACTGGCCCAGGACCCGGACGTGGTCGCCGACCCGCGGTTGCGTGCCCCGGTCGAGGAGACCTTCGACTGGCTGCGCGGCCGGATCGCCGACCTGGTCGCCGAGGGCCGGTCCGCCGGCGAGTTCGCCCCCGGCCTCGACCCGGCCGACACCGCGGCGGCCGTGGTCGCCGTCGTCCAGGGCGGCTACGTCCTGGCCCGTGCGGCGGGCAGCTCCGAGCCCTTCGACCAGGCCGTCCGTGGCGCCCTGGGCCTGCTCGCGGCACACCGCCGCCCGGCCTGACACGCGGTCCGTCCCGCCCGACACGCGCCCCGTCCCGCCCGGAGCGCACGCCGGGCGGCCGGGCCGGCACGCCGCGCAAGGCCCACGCACCCGCAGACCCCCGAGGAGTCCAGCCGTGCACGCCATGCAGTACGAGATCACCCTCCCCGCCGACTACGACATGGGCATCATCCGAAAGCGCGTCGCGGACAAGGGCCACCTGCTCGACACCTACCCTGGCCTCGGCCTCAAGGCGTACCTGATCAGGGAGCGCGGCCTGGACGGTTCGCCGGTCAACCAGTACGCGCCGTTCTACCTCTGGCGCACCCCTCAGGGCATGAACAGCTTCCTCTGGGGCCCTGGCTTCCGAGGCCTCAGCGCCGATTTCGGCCGCCCCGCCGTCCGTCACTGGCTCGGCGCGGGCCTGGCCCTGGGCGAAGCGGGAGGAGGCGACACGGGACGAGGCGACACGGGACCGGGCGAAGCAGGACCGGGCGCCGAGGGCCCGACCACCGCGACCCGCGAGACCGTACGGCTGCCGGAGGCCGCCGACCCGGCGGAGGCGGTCGAGCAGGCGCTCGCCGGACTCCCCGCGCACCCGGCGCTGCACACCGCCGCCGTCGCCGTGGACCCGAGCCGCTGGGAACTGCTCCGCTTCGCACTCTGGCGCGGCCCCGCCCCGGAGGACGTCCCCGGTGCCCGCTACCGGGTGCTGCACCTCTCCCGCCCCGAACTGGACCGGCTGCCGGCCGGCCGCCACTGGTGAAAGGACTCCCCACCCCATGGCTCCGACCGCGATGACACCCGCCCCGATGACGCCGCCCGCCGCAGTGACGCCTGCCCCGGTGGAGGCGCCCGCTCCGGTGACGCCTGCCCCGCTCGACCGCGAAGCCGGGTACGCCCTGCTCGCCGACCTCGCCGGCCCGGGCGCCGCCGCCTCGCTCGGCGGCCTGGACGCCCTCGCCCCCGGCTTCCCCGACTGGATCGTCACCAGCCTCTTCGGAGGCACCTACCAGCGCCCCGGCCTGGCCCTGCGCGACCGCCAGATCGCCAACCTGGCCGCCCTCACCGCCCTGGGCGGCGTGGAGCCGCAGCTCGCCGACCACGTCCGCTACAGCCGGCGGATCGGTCTGACGAAGGAGGAGGTCACCGAGGTCATGGTCCACCTCGCCCCGTACGTCGGCGTCCCCAAGGCCCTGGCCGGCCTGCGCGTCGCCACCGCGACCTTCGCCGAAGCCGAAGCCGAAGCCGAAGGCGGAGCCGAAGCCGAAGGCGGAGCCGGAGCCGCTGCCGTTACGGCCCCCGCCGACCCGAGCGAGGCGCGGGCATGAGCCGCACCGTCCGCACCGTTCTCGGCGACCTCGACCCGGCCGAGCTCGGCGTCACCGACGCCCACGACCACCTCTTCATCCGCAGCCCGCTGCTCCCCGGCCAGGAACTGGACGATCCGGCCGCCGCCGAGGACGTCCTGCGCGCCTACGCCGCGGCCGGCGGCCGCACCCTCGTCCAGTGGACCCCGTTCGGCATGGGCCGGGGCGCGGATTCGCTCGCGGCCCTGTCCCGGGCGACCGGCGTGCACGTCCTCGCCGCCTCCGGTGCGCACCAGGCGGCCCACTACGCGCCGGACCCGTTCCCGTACGCCGGTCTCGCGGAACGCTTCGTCGCCGAGCTCACCACCGGTCTGCCCGGCGCGCCCGAGGGCGTCCGGGCCGGGTTGATCAAGGTCGCGTGCGACGTGGGGGAGGCCACCCGGCACACCCGTTCGACGATGGCGGCGGCTGCCGACGCCCACCACGCCACCGGCGCCCCGATCGCCGTCCACCTCGAACCCGGCGGCGCTCCGCACTGGGTCCTGGACCGGCTCCACGCCCGGCACGGCGTCCGGCCCGACCGGATCGTCCTCGGCCACCTCACCCGGTTCCCCGACCGGGCCGTGCACCGAAGCCTCGCCGCCGAAGGCGTGTACCTCGCGCTGGACAGCCCCTCCCGGATCGGCCACCCCGACGACCTCCAGGCCTTCGACGTCATCGCCGACCTGGTGGAGGCGGGCCACTCCGACCGACTGCTCCTGGGCGCCGACACCACCACCCGTACCGCCCGGCAGGTCGGCGGCCCGACCCGGCTGCTCACCGACCTCGCACCGCGGCTCGCCCGCACGTACGGCCCCGGCCTGCCCGAACTGCTGCTCACCACCAATCCCGCCGCCGCCTTCGCCGCCGACTGGCAGACCCCGTAAGCCCTGCCCTGCGCCGCCCTGCCCTGCGCCGCCCTGCGAAGCGCCGCACTGCCCTGTGCCGCACTGCGAAGCGCCGCGCTCCGCGAAGCACCGCGCGGGATGGCGCCGCAGCGGGCCACGGAAGCGGGGCCTGCGCCGTAACGGGGGACGGCACAGGCCCCGCGGTTCCGGGCCGTAGGGCGGCGGGCGGTCACATGTGGGTGCCGCCGTCGATGCGGAGCTCGGTGCCGGTGACGAACGCGCCGTCGTCGGAGGCGAGCATGGCGATCGCCCCGGCCACCGTCTCGGGGCCCGCGAAGCCCTGGCCGAGGGCGGGGGCGAGCTTGGCGAGCAGGCTGAAGTCGGTGTCGGCGGGCAGGCCGGGGTTGTTGGTCATGCCGCTGTCGATGCTGCCCGGTGCGACGCAGACCGCGCGCAGGCCCTGCTTCGAGTACTCCGAGGCGATGGCGTGGGTGAAGGACTGGATGCCGCCCTTGGTCGCGGCGTACGCGGCCATGTAGGGGTGGGCGAAGGTCGCGGAGGTGGAGCTGAAGTTGACCACCACGCCCTTGCCGCCGGCGAGCAGCGCGGGGAGCGCCTCGCGGGTCATCAGGAAGGTGCCGGTGAGGTTCACCGCGAGGAGCTTGTTCCAGAACTCCAGGGTGGTCTCGTGGGTGTGCGAGGAACGGAGGATGCCGGCCGCGTTGACCAGGACGTCCAGGCCGCCCAGCCCGGCGACCGCCTCGGCGACGCCCGCGACGACGGCGGCCTCGTCGGAGATGTCCAGGACCCGGATGGCGAGGCGGTCCGCGGTGCCGTCGGTGGTCGCGCGGTCCAGGGTCTTCTTCAGGCCGTCCTCGTTGACGTCGACGGCGACGACCTGCCCGCCCTCGGCGAGGATCCGGTGCACGGTGGCCTGGCCGATGCCCGAGCCGCCGCCGGTGATCAGGACGTTCCGTCCGCTGAAGCGCTCCATGGTGGTTCTCCGTTCGTTCGTGGTCTCTCGACCTCAAGAGTCACGGTACGCCCAAGTGGCACGATGTGCCAATAAGTCTCAAGGTGCCATCGGGGCATGTCATGCCGCAGTGGCATGCGCCCGCGTAGGCTGCCCACGTGACCGGACGCCCGACCCTGAACCAGCGCCGCCGTGACGCCACCCGGCTGGACATCGCCCGCACTGCCGCCGCCCTCTTCGCCGAGAAGGGGGCGGAGGCCACCACGGCCGAGGAGATCGCCCTCGCGGCGGGCATCTCGCTGCGCACCTTCTACCGGTACTTCTCCGTCAAGGAGGACGCCGTGGCCCCGCTGCTCGCGGCGGGCGGGCGGCAGTGGGTGGAGCGGCTCGCGGAGGGCGCAGCCGACCTGCCGCTGCGCGAGGCGCTGGAGAGCGCGGCGGTCGCGTCGCTGACGCCGACGGACGAGGCCGGCGTCGAGATGATGCGCTGGACCCGCAGCCTGCTGCGCGACCCGCAGCTGGAGGGCGCCTGGCGGCGCGTCCACGCGGACTCCGAGGTGCGGCTCCGCGCCGTCCTCGCCGAGCGCTGTCCGGCGGGGGTCGACCCGCTGGAGATCCGGCTGGCCGCCGCCGCCGCGACCGCGGCGATCCGGGTGGCTCTGGAGCAGTGGGCCTCCTCCGACGCCCCCGTCGGGGGAGGCCCGGGCTCCCCGCAGGACCTGGGGGCGCGCTGCATGCGCGAGCTCACGGCCGGGCTGCGGCTCTGGGAGCGGGTGGCCTGAGCCCGGGGCGGGGGATCAGCCGAGCCGGCGGGCGGCGGCCGGCAGGGGCTCGACCCCCACGACCCGGCGGATCCGGGTGGGCTCGATGAAGACGCTGACCCGCCGCTCGCCCGGGATGAGCCACTCGTAGCGCTCCACGCCGAGGTACTTCCGTGCGAGGCGGTCCATCTGTCGGCCGGCCTCGTCGCCGGTCACGAACTCCACGGCCCGGCCGTGGATCTGGACGCGGTCGAACGGGTCGGCCGGGTCCGCGTGGGAGAGGCAGACGCGAGGGTCGTGGCGCAGGTTCCGTTCCTTGACCCGGCCGATGGTGGTGTTGAAGAACACCCGGTCGCCCTCCAGGTCCACCCACATCGGGGTGACGTGGGGGGCTCCGTCCGCCCCGGTCGTCGCCACGTACCAGATCCTCGGCTCGCGCACCCGTTCCCTGGTCTCCGCCGTCCAGCCGCCCATCGGCCGCCTCCTCTGTCGGTTCGCGCCGGACCGTACCGGCCTGAACCGGTCTGTTCCCCGGCGGTCGACGGCCGAAGCCGAGGCCGGCGGCAGACGGCCGATGGTCAACGGCGGACAGGCGACAGGTAACAGATGGCAGAGTTCGAAATCTGTTATCTGTCATCTGTTTGCTGAACCCCGTCAGCTGTCAGCCGCCCCTCCCCGCAACCTCCCAGCCGTCGTCAGCGTTCTCCCAGCTGGCGTTAGGGTTGGTCCTCGCGCCCTGGAGGGGGAACCGGGGTGACCACCTCGGATGTCCCCAGCCGAGGGGACTGGAGTTCGAGGCGTGGGAGCAAGTAGGACATGGGTCTGACGAGCCACAAGGTGCTGGCGCTGACCGCACTGATGGCCATCGTGGTGATGGGGGGCACGGTCTGGCTCTGGCCCCGACTTGCCAGGAAGACGTGGCAGGCGGTGCTGGGCCGGATCGGCGCGCTGTTCGCCACCCAGCTTGCGGTGCTCGCCGCACTCGGCTTGGTGGCGAACAACTACTTCGCCTTCTACAGCAGTTGGGACGACCTGCTGGGCACCGGCAGTACCGGCCCGGTGGTGATCCACAACAAGGCGGACGCCTCCGGACGCCTCCTGGTGGAGACGATCGGCCAGGCCTCGGTCAAGGGCGGCGGCGCGATGGGCCGTGAGCCCAGCCAGTCCGGGGAGATCCGCAAGGTCCGGATCGACGGCGCCGTGAGCCGGCTGTCCACCGAGGGCTACGTCTACCTGCCGCCGCAGTACTTCCAGCCGGAGTACGCGCACAGGCAGTTCCCGGCCGTGATCGTCAGCACCGGCTTCCCGGGGATCGCCGAGAACCTGATCACCCGGTTCAACTACCCGGGCGCGGCGCTCAAGCTGCTGCAGGAGGGCCGGATGCAGCCGACCGTGATGATCCTGATGCGCCCGTCACCCGCGCTGCCGCAGGACACCGAGTGCGAGGACATCCCGAACGGCCCGCAGTCCGACACGTACTTCACCAAGGACGTGCCCTCGGCGATCCAGGCCAGCTTCCGGGTCTCGTCCGACCCGCAGGCCTGGGCCTTCATGGGCAACTCGACCGGCGGCTACTGCGCGCTCAAGCTGGCCATGCGCCACCCGGACGTGTTCCCGACCGCCGTCGCCCTCTCCGCCTACTACGACGCCGCCGACGACCCGACCACCGGTGACCTCTTCGGCGGGAGCAAGCAGCGCCGCGACGAGGCCAACCTGATGTGGCGCCTGAAGAACCTGCCGTCGCCGAACGTGTCGGTGCTGCTGGCCGGCACCAAGAAGGGCGACGGCGACTACCGCAGGGAGACCGAGGCGTTCGTCGAGGCGGCGCAGAGCCCGATGAAGGTCTCGTACAGCATGCTGGAGAACGGCGGCCACAACTTCGAGACGTGGAGCGCGCTGCTGCCGTCCTCGCTGGAGTGGCTGTCCGATCACCTCAAGGTGCCGAACCCGGCCGCCTGACAGCGACGCCCGAAACGTACGGGACCCCCGGAGTCGACACTCCGGGGGTCCCGTCGTCACACGGCGTTCAGGGCGTTCGGCCGAGGGCGCTCGGCTCAGGCCGCCCAGCCGGGGCCGTTCGGCTCAGGCCACGCGCTCCAGCGTCCCGGTGTGCAGCTGGCCGACCCGGCCGCCCTCGCCCTCGAAGGTCCAGAAGGCCCGGACGGTCAGCTGCCTGAGGTCCATCACATGGCTGACGGTGATCCCGCTCTGCTCCGTCCAGCTGACGAAGTAGACCTCCGGCGCGACCTCGGCGACGTGCAGCCGCACGTCCTCCCACTGGCCCGCGGACTCGCCGAGGCCCTCCCAGCGCAGCCGGGTGCCGTCGGCCGAGTAGGTGTTGCGGAACGCCGCGCCGTTGTCGGCCCGGAAGACGTAGGTACGGCCGGCGAAGGCGGGCAGGGGCGCGGTCATGGCTGGGCGGGGCCTCGTTTCTGGGCTAGGCGCTTCCGGGTTCGGCGCTCTTGTGCACTGCGGAAGATGTCGGACCCCCAATTTATCCGACCGGGTGCACTCGGTCCGACCTTTGCCACGGTACGGTCCGCCATCGTGCCGTCCGCCGGGGTGTGCGACCGGCACATGGGCACCCGGAGTGCGCCGGTCCTACCGTCCGGCCCATGAGACCAGCCCCCACGAGACCGGCCCCCGCACGGCACGTTCCCGCACGGCACGTCCCCATGCGACGTACCCCCACGAGACGTACCCCCATGCGACGTATCCGCACGCGGCGCGCCCCCACCGCGCTCGCCGTCGTCCTCCTGAGCCTCGCCGCCCTCCTCCTCGGCACCCCCGCGAGCCGGGCGGCCACCGCCTCCCTCACCCTGGAGGCCGCCTTCCCCGCCCCTGGCAACGGCTGGGCCAAGGTCGAGCGCTACCTCGACACCACCCCCGGCTTCCGCACCGAGCAGTTCCCGTCCGACGGGCGCGGCGACCAGGACGGCGCCCGGCGGACGTACTTCGGCACCGGCGAGCCCTCCTCCGGCCGCTTCCTGCTCTACTCCGCCGCCGGCTGGGACACCGGCGGCCGCGCGACCCCCGTCCTGCTGGTCCACGGCGCCAACGACAACGCCGACCGGGCCTGGGCGAACCCGGGGGAGTCCGGCGCCTGCGGCGCGGCCTCCTGCCCGTCCACCGGTCTCGCCCAGTACCTCGCCGGTACCGGCCACCGGGTCTTCGCCGTCGGCTTCGCCCACAAGCACGGCGACAACCTGCTCCAGGCGCAGGCCGTCGGCGACGCGATCGCGCTGATCCGGGCCCGCCTCGGGGTGCCCCAGGTCGACGTGGTGGCCTGGAGCAAGGGCGAGGTCGCCGCCCGGGCGTACGTGTCCTCGGTGCGGCCGTCGTGGGGGAGGGCGTACGCGGGCGACGTGCGCCGCCTGGTCACGCTCGGGGGGCCGAACGGCGGGCTCGACTACGTGTACGCGCACGGCTGGTCCTTCGACCTCGCCACCTGGCCGGCCTGCGGCGGCAGCGCCAACGCGCCGTCCCCGCACCTGTACATGACCTGCTACGGCACGTACACGGCGCAGCCCTGCCTCGGCGTGCTGCCGACCGGCGGGTACGACTGCTACCCGGGCCAGCGCCAGCTGCTCGCCCGCTGGGACGGGAAGTACGGGGTGGACACCACCGCCCAGGACTGGTGGACCACCTACTACGGCGGCCAGGGCTTCTACACCTCCGGCCAGGGCATCCAGGCGGCGATCGACGCGGGCTCGCTGATCGCCCCGCTCCAGCAGGCCGGGATCCCGCCCGCGGTGCGCACCTACCTGCTGGCGGGCGGGTCGGCCGACATCCCGGGCGTGCTCGACGAGAACCGGGGCCCGAGCGACGGGATCGTCTTCACCGCGAGCGCCCTGGACACCACCGGTATCGCGACGGTCGGCGGCACCCGGCTGCTGAGCGGCCTCAACCACCTGGAGCTGGCCTGGGCGCCGGAGGCCGAGAGCCAGGTCGACGCCTGGCTGGGCTGAGGCCGCTCCGCCGAGCCGAACCGAGGCCGAGCCGCACCGACGCCGACGCCGACACCGAGCCGCACCCCACCGCACCGAACCGCTCCACCGGCGCGCGCGAAGTGATCAACTCGGCCGCCACGCAGTGTCGTTGATCGACACCACTGTGAGCTGTGCGACAACCGGCCCGAGACAGTTGTCCGTTCACGTACGGCCTGCCTAGCCTGCAACGGTCGTCCGCCCCCGCGGACCCCGCCGCCGGGACGCCTAGTCCTGTCCACCCGTCGGCGGGTCACCGAGCACCACAGCGGACAGGAGCGGGGGAACCAAGGTCGGCGCCCGGCCCGTGCGCAACCGTGTACGGGCCGAGGCTAGGGGTGAAGCCGCTCCACAGGCGGCCGGGCCAACTGCAGCCCGAACCCGACAGCTAACCTCGCCGGCGTCGCAGAGGTCCTCTCATGCCCCAGCCTGCCGCCCGGCGCCGCGCGCCGCGCCACGCCCGTCCGACCCACCGCGGCCGCAACGCCGCCTTCGCCGCCACCGGGGCGCTCGCCATCAGCGGCGCCGGCCTGCTCGGACTGCCGTCCGTCACCGGTGCCCAGGCCGCCACCGCGCCCACCGTCACCCAGGACCGCCTCGCCCCCGCCGCCATGGTCGCGGGCAAGGCCACCACCGCGTCGCTCGCCCTGCACTCCTCGGCCTGCTTCACGGCGAAGACCGTCGGCGTGGGCGTGCGCGACGCGCGCGGCACCAACCTCGACTTCCCCGGCAACGCCTCCAACGTGCAGATCTGCCCGAGCGGAGTGAACTTCACCAGCGGTGCACGCACCCTGCCCGCCGGGACGTACACCCAGTTCGGCTTCTGGCAGGACCTCGGCGGCGCCTGGCACAACCTGCCCTCGCAGCAGCTGGTGGTCTCGGCCACCGGCACCCCGACCCCGACCCCGACCCCGACCCCGACGGCCACTCCCACCCCCACCCCGGCGCCGACCAAGACCGCCACCCCGGCCCCGAAGCCCACCGAGACGCCCACCGCGACGCCCAGCCCCACCACAGCGCCCAGCCCCACCACGGCCCCCAGCCCCAGCCCGAGCGCCACCGCGAGCCCGAGCACCCCCGCGCCGTCCTCCCCGGTCGCCGGCAAGTCGCTGACCTGGTCCGACGAGTTCAACGGCCCGATCTCCTGGGGCCAGCGCTGGGTCGGCGACAAGAGCACCTCGTACAAGTACGGGAACCACAACCCGGACGACAACAAGCTGGACTGGCTGAACAAGAACAACGTCAGCGTCGCGAACGGGGTCGCCACCTTCACCGCCACCCCCGGCGGCCCGACCCTGGAGAACGGCAAGCAGTCCTGGAACACCGGCTTCCTGACCACGGAGGGCTCCAGCGAGGGCTTCCAGGTCAAGACCGGCGACTACGCCGAGACCCGGGTCAAGCTGCCCGCCGGCACCGGTGCCTGGCCGGCCCTGTGGACCTGGAAGAACGGCAACGGGGAGATCGACTCCTTCGAGTACCACCCCGACAACCCGAACCTGCTGGAGCTGACCAACCACGTCAACCCGGGCACCCCGAAGTACTACACCGACGCGAGCGCCGTCGCGAAGGACCAGTGGGTGACCATCGGCACCTACTACGGCGCCAACTCGGTGGACTGGTACGTCAACGGCGTCAAGGTCCACTCGGACGGCAAGGGCGTGGGCGCCAACTGGTCGGCGTACCTGATCCTCAACCTCTCGGTGTGCGCCGGGCAGTACCACCCCGCGCCGCAGGGGACCGCCCCGATCACCATGGCCGCCGACTACGTCCGCGTCTACCGCTAGGCCCCGCGCCCTCGTGGCCGGGGAGGACGGCCCTTTCCCGGACCGGCCGTCCTCCCCGGTGCCGTCCGCGTTCAGGAACCGGCAGCCGTCTCGACGACCCTGATGTCGAACGGCTGCCGGTTGTTGTCCCCGTCCCGGTCGTCCGCGCTGCGCACCGCGACCGAGCCGCCGACCAGCGTGCCCAGCGGCAGGTCGGGGGAGAGCAGGACCGGGACGAGCGCGGTCGCGCTGCGCCCCTCCTTCAGCCCGGGGCCGAAGACGCAGCGCACCTGCCGGCCGTGCTCCGCGACCTCGCAGTCCTCGGGGAAGTACGGGCCCTCGGGGGTGACGCCCTTCGGCAGGGTGACCACCACCGTGAAGGGCGAGGCGGTGGTGTCCGGGCCCCGGTTGGCGACGAAGGCGTGGATGGTGGTGGTCTCGCCGGGCGGCGCCGGGTCCGGGTCGAGCCGGATCACCTCCAGGTCGGAGTCGGACGGCGCGGCGACCACGACGGGCAGGGTGGACGCCCCGACCACCGCCGGCAGGACGGACGCCTCGGGCGCGCCCGGCGCGACGACCTCCACCGTCGGGCGGGGTTCCGGCTGCCGGAGGGCCCAGGACGGGCCGGTGGCCAGTACCGCCACGGCGCAGCCCGCCGCCACGGCGGCCACCGCCGCGACCGTCCCGCCCGTGCCGAACCTCCTGTGCCTGGTGCCGAACCGTACGGTGTCGCGCACTCCCTGGTGCTCCATGCCGTTCACCCTGCCCTCGTGCCGGCCGTCCGCGCCGTCGCGGACCGCGTCCGCACCAGGGTGGCCGGGCGTCGTCGGGACGGGCGCGCAACCCGCCCGGCGTCCGCCCGAACGGCGGACGCCGGGCGGCCTTCCGGCCTCTCCTGGCGGCACCGGAGGTTGACGTTTCGTCAGGGAGCGAGGACCTGCCCGAGCCGGGTCGCGATCTCGTGCATCACCGGCACCAGCGAGGCGGCCCCGGCCTGTTCCTCCAGGGCCCTGATGCGGGCCTCCGGTCCGGAGACCGAGAGCGCGGTGGGCGTCGGCGCGCCCGGGACGGCGAGCGCGATGCAGCGGACGCCGATCTCCTGCTCCTGGTCGTCGACCACGTAGCCGCGCTCGCGCGCCTCGGCGAGCTGGCGCATCAGCTCCTGCGGGTCGGTGACCGTGTACTCGGTGTGCGCGGGCAGCGGGTTGGGGCCGAGCACGGCGCGCGCCTCGTCCTCGGGGAGCTGGGCGAGCAGCGCCTTGCCGACGCCGGTGCAGTGCGGCTGGACCCGCCGCCCGACCTCGGTGAACATCCGCATCGAGCGCCGCGACTGCACCTGCCCGACGTACACCACCTCGCCGCCCTCCAGCACCGCCAGGTTGGCGGTCTCGCCGGTGGCCTCCATGAGTTCGGCCAGGTAGGGGCGGGCCCAGCTGCCGAGCAGCCGGCCGGAGGTCTCGCCGAGCCGGATCAGCCGGGGGCCGAGGGTGTAGCGGCGCGCGGTGTCCTGGCGGACATAGCCCTGCTGGACGAGGGTACGAACCAGTCGGTGGATGGTCGGCATGGGGAGGCCGGACGTGGTGGACAGTTCGCTGAGCGTGGCCACGCCGCCGGAGTCGGCCAGCGCCTCCAGGAGTTGGAAGGCGCGCTCGACGGACTGCACGCCGCCGCTCGCACGGTCGGCGCCCGTCGTCGATGCTGTGTCGGGGGTCGCAACCACCGGCGTTCCCTTCGCTGTCGGGGAGGAGTAGAGTCCCGGCGACCTCTTCAACAAATCGTTGAAATTCTGTATCGCGGAAACTAGTCTCCACCTTACAGAATCGATCTCGCCGACAGGCGGGTATCGATCGAGGAAGTTCCCGAGGAGGCTCCCACCGGAGCTCCCTTCGCCAGGCTCAACCGTCTTAGGAGTGTCCTGCTCATGGCTGCAGATCAGGGGCCCTCCCCCAGCCTCCGGCCGGGGGTACCCCCACGCACTTCCACCGCCGCTCCGGTCGTCACCGTCGCCGGCCCGCGCGTCCACCGGGCGGAGGAGGTGCTCACTCCGGAGGCGGTCGCCTTCGTCGTCGGACTCCATCGCGCCTTCGAGGGCCGCCGGCAGGAGCTCCTGGCCGGGCGCAAGGCCCGCCGCGCCGAGATCGCGGCGACCGGCACACTGGACTTCCTCCCCGCGACCGCCGGCATCCGGGCCGGGGACTGGAAGGTCGCCGAGGCACCGCGCGCCCTCCAGGACCGCCGGGTCGAGATCACCGGCCCGACCGACCGCAAGATGGTCATCAACGCCCTCAACTCCGGCGCGCGGATCTGGCTCGCCGACTTCGAGGACGCCACCTCCCCGACCTGGGAGAACGTGGTCAGCGGCCAGGTCAACCTGATCGACGCCTACGAGGGCCGGATCGACTTCACCACCCCGGCCGGCAAGGCGTACACCCTCAAGCCCGCCGCCGAACTCGCCACCGTCGTGGTCCGCCCGCGCGGCTGGCACCTCGACGAGAACCACCTGCTGGTCGACGGCACCCCGGTCGCCGGCGCCTTCCTGGACTTCGGGCTCTACTTCTTCCACAACGCCGCCCGGCTGCTCGCCAAGGGCTCCGACGACCCCAACTCCGGGCCGTACTTCTACCTGCCCAAGACCGAGAGCCACCTCGAAGCCCGGCTCTGGAACGACGTGTTCACCCACGCCCAGGCCGAACTCGGCATCCCGCACGGCACCATCCGGGCCACCGTGCTGATCGAGACCATCACCGCGGCCTTCGAGATGGACGAGATCCTCTACGAGCTGCGCGACCACGCCGCCGGCCTCAACGCCGGGCGCTGGGACTACCTGTTCTCCATCGTCAAGAACTTCCGCGACGCCGGCGAGCACTACATCCTGCCCGACCGCAACAGCGTCACCATGGCCTCGCCCTTCATGGCCGCCTACACCCGACTGCTGGTGCGGACCTGCCACAAGCGCGGCGCCCACGCGATCGGCGGCATGGCCGCGTTCATCCCCAGCCGCAAGGACCCCGAGGTCAACGCGGCCGCGCTGGAGAAGGTCAGGGCCGACAAGGACCGCGAGGCCGGCAACGGCTTCGACGGCTCCTGGGTCGCCCACCCGGACCTGGTGCCCGTCGCCCGGGCCTGCTTCGACGCCGTGCTCGGCGAGCGGCCGCACCAGAAGGACAACCCGGGCCCCTCCGAGCCGGTCACCGCCGCCCAGCTGCTCGACATCGCAGGCGCCGGCGGCACCTGCACCCGCGCGGGGCTGCACAACGCCGTCCAGGTCGGCGTCCGCTACATCGAGGCGTGGCTGCGCGGGATGGGTGCGGTCGGCATCTTCGACATGATGGAGGACGCCGCCACCGCGGAGATCTCCCGCTCGCAGATCTGGCAGTGGATCCACAACGGAGTCGTGCTGTCCGACACCGGCGAGAAGGCCACCGCCGAACTGGTCCGCGCCATGGTCGCCGCGGAACTGGCCGAACTGCTCGCCGACTCGGGCGAGGAGGCCTACAGCGCCGGCCGCTGGCGCGAGGCCGCCCAGCTCTTCGAACAGGTCGCCCTGGCCGAGGAGTTCGCGGACTTCCTGACCCTCCCCGCGCTCCCCCTCCTGGGCTGAGCCCAATCTATCCGCCGGTGCCACCGCTGCCGCCTGCCGGGCTGTAGCACTCCGGCGGCCCGTTACTCCGTTCCGTACGGCGACGAACCCACCTGTCCTCTCGTCGCCGTACGGAACGGCCGCTTCCCGACGAGGAGTTCCACCCATGCCGCGCATCTTCTTCAACGGCCAGGCGATGGCCGGTGGCCCGTTCCACGCCAAGGTCGCCGACGCGCTGATCGGCCCGGCCAGGACCGCCCCCGGCTACCGCTTCTTCTCCATCGACCACAGCGGCGGGACGGACGTCTGCCCGGGCCTGCTGCCCGCCCCGGACGTCGACACCGCCATCGAGGGCGAGCTGTACGACATCAGCCTGGAGCGGCTGCGGGACGTCATCCTGCCCGGCGAGCCGCGCGAGCTGGAGCTGGGCGTGATCAAGCTGGAGGACGGCTCCGCGTGCTTCTCCATGCTGCTCGCCCGGGGCGAGGTCGAGCGCGGCGTCCACCGCGAGATCACCCACCACGGCGGCTGGCGCGCCTACCTCGCGACCATCGGGCGCGAGGCCTGACGGGCGACGGGCGCCAGATGACGGCCGACGGCTGACAGATGACAGCCGACAGATAACAGATGATGAAAGTTGTCAGCTGAAATCCGTTCGCTGAAAGTTGTCAGCGCCCCGCCGTGACGTGCGGAACCCCCGCCACCAGCGCGTCGCCCAGCCCGCTGCGCCCGTAGAGCACGCTCCGGCCGTGCCGGTTGCGTTCCAGCAGTCCGGCCGCCGTGAGCGCGGTGAGGTGGCGGCTGACCGCTCCCGGGGTGACCCCGAGCCGGTGCGCCAGCTCCGTCGTACTGGCCGGGGTCTCCAGCATCGCCAGCAGCCTGGCCCGGGGGACGCCGATCAGTGCGGTCAGCGGCCCGTCGGCCATGGCCGCCCGTCCGTACGTCCCCAGGCCCTCGGCCATGGTGGCCTTCCCCCGCGCGGGGTAGCACACCAGCGGCGGCCCCACCTGGGTGATGTCGGTCTGAGCGCCGCGCCCGAACAGTGTCGGCATCAGCACCAGCCCGCGCCCGGCGAGGTCCACCGAGGTGCCCAGTGCGCGGGTCGCCGGGTGCTCGTCGTCGAGCGTCAGCACGCCGGACCGCCAGGACAGCCGGTAGTCGAGGTCGGCGAACAGCCCCTCCGCGCCGCGCTCCGAGAGCATCCGGCCCCGGTACACGATGTCCGACTCCAGGACCGAGCGCGCCCGCGGCCACCAGGCCGGCGCCAGGCAGCGCGTCCAGTACGCCTCCAGCGCCTCGGCGGCCCGGGCGACCAGGCGCGACGGATCGTCCAGCAGCTCCGCGAGCACCGGCGGTACGGGGCTCCCGTCCCCCCGGTACGCGGCCAGGACGTCCGCGCGCGCCACCTCCGGCGGGGTGGCGGCCATCCCGGCGAGTTCCGCGGCGAACTCCGGCCGGGGGACGGCCGGACGGGGCGTCAGGAAGTCCGGGACGAAGCCGCTCGGCGCGGCCAGCGACGCCAGCAGCACGGTGTCCAGCGTCTCGTAGCGGGACTGCCAGCCGACGATCCACGGCTGCTGCTCCGGGTAGTAGGTCGGTGAGCGGCGGGCGCGCAGGCTCAACACGGTTTCCTGCAGCGGGGAGCAGGAGAACCAGGTGGCGGCGAGGTCGTCTACGCCGAAGCGGAACGTGAACATTGACCGTAACGGTAAAGGAATTCCGAGGGCCCGGAAACCCCGCTGTCCTTCTGTCATGACTTCCGCCGCCGTGCCTCCGTCGGGTCCGCCCGGCCTGTCCGCGCCGCCCGATCGGCCCGATCCGCCCCGCCCACCAGGGCCCGGACGGGTCCTCCGCCATGACCCGCTGGTGCGCAGGCTGGCGCTGATGGGCCTGGTGACCAACATCGGCAACGGGCTGTTCGTGACGGTCAGCGTGCTCTTCCTGACCCGCTCGGTGGGCCTGACGCCCGGTCGGATCGCGCTCGGCCTCACCGCGGCCGGGGTGTGCGGGGTGCTCGCCGGGGTGCCGGCGGGGCGGCTCGCCGACCGGGTCGGCAGCAAGCGGCTGCTGGTCGTGGTCGGGCCGCTGGAGGCGCTCGCCGTGCTCGGCTACGCCTTCGTGCACACCTTCGCCGCCTTTGTCGCCCTCGCCTGCGTGGCGACGGTGCTGGAGCGCGGTTCGGCGGCGGTGCGCAGTGCGCTGATCGCCCGGGTGCTCCCGGCGGAGAGCCAGGTCCGTTCGCGGGCGCTGCTGCGGTCGGTGATGAACGCGGGCCTGGTGGTCGGCTCCGGCGGCGCGGCGCTGGCCCTTCAGGCCGACAGCTACACCGGGTACGTGGTGCTGCTGGCCCTGGACGCGGTGAGCTTCCTCGGTGCCACGGTGCTGCTGGCCGGCCTGCCGGGCGTCGACATGACGAATCGTCAGAACGCAGGTCAGGAAGGGTCGGTGAAGGATCGGAGCCCTGCCCTACGGGACCGCCGCTACCTGCTGGTCACCGCCCTGCACGCCGTCCTCGAGCTCCAACTCGCGGTGCTCTCCGTGGGGATACCGCTCTGGACGGTGCTCGCCACGGAGGCGCCCCCGGCCGTGGTGGCCGCCGTGAACGTGGTCAACTGCCTGCTGGTGGTGGTGTTCCAGGTCCGGGCGAGCCGGGGCGTCGTGGACGTCCCGACGGCGGCACGGGCCTGTCTGCGGGGCGCGCTGCTGCTGGCGGTCGGCTGCCTGCTCTACGCGGCGGCGCAAGCCGGCTCGGCGGTGGCCGCCACGGCGGCGATCCTCGCCGGCGCCCTGGTGCACAGCCTCGGTGAGCTGCTCACCTCGGCCGGCGGCTGGACGCTGAGCCTGGATCTGGCCGATCCGCGGTCCCACGGCGAGTACCAGGGCGTCTTCATGAGCGGCCAGGCGGCGGCCCATGTGATCGGCCCGTCGGTGATCGCCCTGACGGTGGTCGACCACGGCGCCCTCGGCTGGGCGGTCCTGGCCGCCCTCTTCGCCCTGGCGGGCGCCGCCCTCCCCGCCGCCACCCGTGCCTTCGCCCGCTGACCGGCAGGGCCGAAGCCCGCTGACCGTCCGGACCGAGGCGCGCCGACCGTCCGGACCGAAGCCCGCTGACCGGCAGGGCCGAAGCCCCCCGACCGCCCGGGTGTCAGGCCGTCGAAGGCCGAAGCGCCCGGGAGTCCGGACGCCGGGGACCGCGCCCCACGGGGGTGGGAGCGGGCCCCGGCGCCGGGACACGCCTCGGCCCCGGACCCTCGCCGTGGGTCCGGGGCCGAGGTCCGCGCACCCGCCGCAGGGTGCACGGAGTGGGGTGTGCGGAGCCCGGGAGCGCGCCGTCCCTGGGCGCTCCCGGAGTCCTCGGGTGGGTCCGACCGGTGCCGGTGCCCGACCGATGCCGGTGCCGGTGTCAGACCGCGGTCGGTGTCCGATCGGTGCCGGTGTCAGGCCGGCGTCGGTGTCCGATCGGTGACGGTGTCAGGCCGGCGTCAGACCGGCCGGGCTGCCAGTTCCCTGGCGGCCCGGGCGCAGTCGCGCGCGATCCGGTCCTCGTTGACGGTCGTCAGCTGCCCCTTCTCGACCACCGCGTTGCCGTTGACGAACAGCGCCGTCAGCGGCGGCAGCGCGCCGAGGGTGAGCGCGGCGACCGGGTCGGCGATGGAGGAGTGCATGACGCCGTCGATCTTCCACAGCGCCAGGTCGGCGAGCTTGCCGGCCTCGATGGAGCCGATCTCGTTCTGCCGGCCGAGCACCCGGGCGCCGCCCATGGTGCCGAGCCGCAGCGCCTGCCGCCCGGTGAGGGCGGTGGGGGAGCCGTGCAGCCGGTTGATCAGCAGGGCGTTGCGCAGTTCGGTGCCGAGTTCGCCGGACTCGTTGGAGGCGGTGCCGTCGACGCCGAGGCCGACCGGGACGCCGGCCCGGAGCATGTCGGGTACCCGGGCGATGCCGGCGGCGAGGCGGGCGTTGGAGGACGGGCAGTGGGCGACGCCGGTGCCGGTCTCGGCGAACTTGGCGATGTCGGAGTCGTTCATGTGGACGCAGTGCGCCATCCAGACGTCCTCGCCGAGCCAGCCCACCGACTCGAAGTAGTCGGTCGGGCCCATGCCGAACAGCTCCTTGCAGAACTGTTCCTCCTCGGCGGTCTCCGAGCCGTGGGTGTGCAGCCGGACGCCCTTGCGGCGGGCGAGTTCGGCGGACTGGCGGAGCAGGTCGGTGGAGACCGAGAAGGGCGAGCAGGGCGCGATCGCGACGTGCAGCATCGAGCCGAAGGAGGAGTCGTGGTAGCGGTCGACGGCGGCCTCGGAGGCGGCCAGGATGTCGTCCAGCTCCTCGACGGCGTGGTCGGGCGGGAGGCCGCCGTCCTTCTTGCTGCGGTCCATCGAGCCGCGCAGCGCGGTGAAGCGCAGCCCGAGCTCCTGGACGGCCTCGATGGAGGCGCCGAGGACGTCGCCGCCGTCCTTGGGGAACACGTAGTGGTGGTCGGAGGCGGTGGTGCAGCCGGACTTGAGCAGTGCGGCGGCGGAGCCCTGACTGGCGGCGTGGACGAGCTTCTCGTCGATCCGCGCCCAGGTCGGGTAGAGGGCGACGAGCCAGTCGAACAGGATGTCGTCCTGGGCGAGGCCGCGGGTGATCCACTGGTAGAAGTGGTGGTGGGTGTTGACCAGGCCGGGGGTGACCAGGTGGCCCTCGCCGTTGATCCGGCGCACCACGTTGTCCAGCCACGCCGGGGCGGGGCCGTCGCCCACCGACTCGATCGTGTTCCCGAGGATGACCACGTGGCCGCGGGCGTACTCGGTGTCGGCGGCGTCGACGGTGGCGATCGCGACGTTCTCGATCACGATCCGCTGGTCGGCGGGTGGGGGCTGGACTGCCATGGTGTCACTCCTATGGGGGGTGGGCCGGGAGGGGCGCGCGTCGAGCGGGGTGCAGGGGGCGCGCCCCTCCCGGGCCGGTCAGGACGGTGTCGCCGTCGGCACCGTCGCACCGGAGCCCTGGCCGGCTCTGGACCGGCGGGCGGCTCCGACGTGGTGGAACAGCAGGTTGAGCAGGACGGCCATCACGCACCCGGCCGAGATCCCCGAGTGCATCAGGGTTCGGACGGCCTCCGGGAAGGAGTCGTAGAACGCCGGTACGGCGATCGGGATGATGCCGACGCCGAGCGAGACCGACACCAGGATGGTGTGGGAGCTGGACTCCATGCCGGCCTCCGCGAGGGTGCGGATGCCGCTCGCCGCGACCGTGCCGAAGAGCACGATCCCGGCGCCGCCGAGGACGGGCTGCGGCACCACGGAGACGACCGAGCCCAGCACGGGGAACAGCCCCAGCAGGACCAGGATGCCTCCGCCGGCCGCGACCACGAAGCGGCTGCGGATCTTCGTCAGCGCCACCAGCCCGATGTTCTGGGCGAAGGCGCTGGCGGCGAAGCCGTTGAAGACGGGGCTGAGCGCGGTGGCCAGGCCGTCGGCGCGCAGTCCGGCGGCGAGCGTGGGCTCGTCGGCCTCGCGGTCGACGATCTTGCCGAGCGCGAGCATGTCGGCGGTGGACTCGGTCATCGAGACCACCATGACGATGCAGAGCGAGACGATCGCGGCAGCGTCGAACACGGGCGCGCCGAAGTGGAACGGGGAGGGGAGCGCGAAGACCTTCGCGTCCTGGACCGCGCCGAAGTCGGTCAGGCCGAGCGGGAAGGCGATCAGGGTGCCGAACGCCAGGCCGATGAGCAGGGACAGCTGCTGCCAGAAGCCGCGCAGCAGCCGGTTGCAGAGCACCACCGCGGTGAGGGTGACCGCGGCGAGGCCGATGGCCCGCATGGAGCCGAATCCGGGGGCGCCCGGCGAGCCGCCGCGCGCCCAGTTGACCGCCACCGGGAGCAGGGACACCCCGATGAGGGTGATCACGGTGCCCTGGACGACCGGGGGGAAGAACCGGATGAGCTTGCAGAAGTACGGTGCCGCGAGGAAGCACAGGGTCCCCGCGACGATCACCGCTCCGAAGATCACCGGGAGGGCGTCCTTCGGGCCGTGCTCCTTGGCGATGGCGATCATGGGCGCGACTCCCGCGAAGGAGACGCCGTTCACGAACGGCAGTCGCGCGCCGATCTTCCAGACGCCGAGGGTCTGGAGGAGGGTGGCCAGTCCGGCGGTGAACAGGCTGGCCGAGATGAGCAGGGCGAGTTCGGCGGGGGAGAGCCCGACGCCGGCGCCGACGATGAGCGGGGGTGCGACGACCCCCGCGTACATCGCGGCGACGTGCTGGAGTCCGGTGGAGAACAGCTTCACCGGGGGCAGCAACTCGTCCACGGGGTGGGTCCCGGACCCGGTCGGCTCGCCGGCTGGGTGTGCCGGTGTGCCGACCGGGCCGTTCGTTCTTGCTGGGGTGGAGCCGCCGTCTGAACTGCTGGTGCTGCTGGGTGCCATGTCGAGCCCCTCTTGTGCCCGTGGCTCCCGGCGCGCCCGTGGCGCCGGAGTGCGGCTGGTGGTGATGTGACCGAGGGCGGGACGGCGGTGCAAGGATCCCTCGGCCGGCCTCTCCGGTGGCCCGGGCCGGCCGCCGCGAGGCGAACACGAACTCCGGTGGGTGGGGGTGGAGAAACTGCCGGTACGGATGGTGCGGGTCGTGCGAGTGGTTCGGGTCGTCCAGGTGCTGCACGACCTGCGGGTGGAGCGGATGGTGCGGGTCGTGCAGGTGCTGCACGTCCTGCGGATGGACCTGCCCGCCCGGACTCGACCGGCCCGTGGGGGCCGGAGGGAGCGGCGGTTCCGGGCGGAGTCCACGAGGTGGGGGAGGTCAGGCGACCGGGATGACCGGCACGACGCCCTCGCGGTGCACGGTGCCCTCGATCAGGCCGTACATGCGGTCCGCGGCGTAGTAGACCTCGTTGTCGTTCTTGAGGCCGAAGGGCTCCAGGTCGACGAGGAAGTGGTGCTTGTTGGGCAGTTCGAGGCGTACCTCGTCGACCTCGGCGCGGTTGTTGAGGACCCGGGTGCCCATCGCGTGCAGGGTCTGCTGCAGCGAGTAGGAGTAGGTCTCGGCGAACGCCTCCAGCATGTGCCGCTTCACGTGGGCGTAGGAGCGGTTCCAGTTGGGCTGGGCCTCGCCGTCCCTGCCGTGGTAGCCGTACTTCCAGCGGGCGGTCACCTGGGTGGCGAGGATCCGGTCGTACGCCTCCTGGAGGGTGGTGTACTTGTCCTTGATGTAGCCCCAGAACTCCGAGTTGGTGGAGTTCATCACCACGAGGTCCTTGAGGCCGGAGATCACTCGGACGTTCTCACCGTCGTAGACGATCTCGCTGGTGCGGACCTCCTGGCCGGTGCGGACGAAGGAGTGGCCGACCTCCTCCGAGCCGATGAAGCGGGCCGAGCTGTCGGGTGTCTTGATCCGGTCCCAGGTGTACTCCTCGATCCGGATCCGGGCGGAGTGCACGACGCCGCGCTCGGTGTCGTCGACGAAGTGGCGGGCCAGGAGGATGCCGAAGGCCTCGGCCGACTCTATGCCGTACTCCTTGGCGAAGGCGTAGACGGTGTTCTTGGTGGTGTCGGTGGGGAGGCAGTTGGCGTTGGAGCCGGTGAGGTGGACGTCCTCGAAGTCACCCTGGAGGGAGACCGAGACGTTCAGGTCCTTGATCTCGTGCCGGGTGGAGTCGCGGGAGATCCGGACGATGCGGTTCTCCGCCTTGCCGTACTGGTTCTGACCGAGCACGTGGGCCATGACGTGGCTCCTAGAGCTTCCAGGTCGGTCTACTAGCTTCCGCGGTAGACCGAGTATCCGAACGGGTTGAGCAGCAGCGGCACGTGGTAGTGGTGCTGTTCGGGCGCGACCGTGAAGACGATCGAGACCTCGGGGAAGAACGGCGGCTCGGACGATGTGTGCGCGTAGTGGGCGCCGGTGTCGAAGAGCAGCCGGACGACCGAGCCCGCCTCCACGGCCGGCAGGTCCTTGACCCGGCCGTCGGAGTCCGTGGCGGAGGTGCCGAGCACCTTCCAGCCACCCTCGGTGTGCAGTGCGAGCTCGACCCGGATGCCCTCGGCCGGGCGGCCGAGGCTGGTGTCGAGCACGTGGGTGGAGATGCCAGTCATGGGTGAAGTGACCTTACTGATGGCAGATGTGATGATGCGTCATCCGACGGACGTCCCGCCCGGCCGGTGGGTGCGACGGGTCTGATGGTGCGTCAGGACCCGTCGATGAGACGGCCGAGCCGGATGTCGTTGATCTTGCG
Source organism: Kitasatospora sp. NPDC056446 (assembly GCF_042796115.1). NCBI lineage: Bacteria > Bacillati > Actinomycetota > Actinomycetes > Kitasatosporales > Streptomycetaceae > Kitasatospora > Kitasatospora sp. NPDC056446. Next base: position 76,606 of record NZ_JBHTRF010000006.1, read on the forward strand.
CAGTTCCTCGCGGACGATCTCCGCCTCGGTGGCGGCGTCGTTGGGCCGGCGCTCGCGCAGGGCGGCGAGCATGCCGGCCGCGGTGCGGCCGGTCGCGCAGATCAGGAACACGTGGCCGAACTTCGCCTCGTAGGCGGCGTTGGCCTCGTGCAGTTCGTCGAGGACCGCTCGGTCCACGCCCTGGATTCCGGCCTGTTCGCGTTCGGAGGTGGCGTCGCCCGTCCGGGGCTTGCCGATCCGGGCGTGGCCGGCCATCGCGGCGCGCAGGTCCTCGGTGGTCAGTGACGCCATGGCCGCCGCGTTGGCGGCGAGCAGGGCCTCGCGGCCGGACCAGGGTTTGGCCTCGGCGACCGCGGCGGCCCAGCGGGGGCTGGAGCATACCTCCAGCAGGATCTCTTCCAGCTCGGCGGCGTCGGACGCGGCCAGGGTGTCAAGGGTGTGGGGGTGGTTGGTCACGGGTGGACCTCCTGAAGAGTGGTGCCACCCGGAAAAGCTAGATCGACCCCACCCGGTCGTCAACACTTTGTTGAACGGTTGGTGGTTACGTTTTGAACCGGCCCGTGATGCCGGGCCCTTTCGTGTGCGATTCGCCAAGTGCGCCCCGCCGCAGGCCGATCAGGACCCGCGGCACCGGCGGGGTCACCCGTTCGCAAGCCCCGCCGGGGGCCGTGCCCGTCCGCGTGCGCCCGCCCGGGCGGGGCCGGCACCCCACCCGGGTCGCCGCACCCACCCGGGGGTGCCCAGGCGGCTTCAGGACGGCTTCGAGCCGTCCTGGCGGTTCAGGTAGTTGTACACCGTGAAGCGGCTGACGCCCAGGGCCGAGGCGACCGTCTCGACGCCGTGGCGGACGGTGAAGGCACCGCGCTCCTCCAGGAGGGCGACGACCCGCTGCTTCTCCAGCCGGTCCAGCTCGGCCAGCGGGCGGCCGTCGAACTGGCGGGCCATCTCGGCCAGCAGCCGGTCCAGCGCGCTGCTCAGGTGCGGCAGCCGGACGGCCAGGGCCGGCGTGCCCTCCCACTCCAGGACGACGTCCTCGGGTCTGGCGCCGTCCAGCGGGACGGGCGTCGCGCCGACCGCGTCCAGCAGCGGCTTCAGCGCTGTGGCGAGCGGGTGATCGACGTGCTCGGTCACGGCGTACCGCCCTCCTCGTCCAGCACGCTGACCTGGACCGAGATCCGGGTGGCCCCGGCGTCCAGGGTCTCCCGGAGCAGCTTGGTCACGGCGGCGAGGACCTGGTCGGCCTCGCCTTCGGCGCCGGTCCCGAAGGGGCCGACCGACACGGCCAGGCCTGCCTCGTCGACGGCCCTGCGGGCCGCCGAGGCGTGCTCCGGGAACGTGTCCAGTTCGAACGGTTCTGTCGTGAACTCCACCATCAATCGCACGGGATCACTCTATCGAGCGGGGGTGCGGGCGGGCAGGGGTCGGGTGATCCGACAGGGGGGCCACCAGCGGCGGCGCGCCCCGGGGCGTCTTCAACAAAATGTTGCGGCTCCCTTGACACTCGCTTCATCGGCCGGAGATGCTTCCACCACACAGAATCCCTCTTCCGGATCGTGGAAGTTGCGGATGACGGAAGAGAGATGAGAGGTGATTGACGTGACGGCCGCTGCCAAGCACCACTTCACGGTCAACCTGTCGATCCTGTTCGGCGAACTGCCGCTGCTGGAGCGCCCCGCCGCGGCCGCCGCGGCCGGCTTCACCGCCGCCGAGCTCTGGTGGCCCTTCGGCGAGGAGCACGACCCCTCCCAGGGCGAACTGGACGCGCTGCGCAAGGCGTTCACCGACGCCGGCGTGCGGCTCACCGGCCTCAACTTCCTGGACGACCTGAGCAAGGGCGCCCGCGGCACCGTCTCGGTGCCCGCCGAGCGGGACCGCTTCCGGGCCAACGTCCCGGTCGCCGCCGCACTCGCCGGCTCGCTCGGCACCAAGGCGCTCAACGCGCTGTACGGGAACCGGGTCGAGGGCGTCGGGCCGGACGAGCAGGACGCGCTCGCACTGGAGAACCTGGTGCTCGCCGCGAAGGCCGCGCACGAGGTCGGCGCGGTCCTGCTGGTCGAGGCCCTGAACAAGGTCGAGTCCCCGGACTACCCGCTGGTCTCGGCCGCCGCCGCGGTCGACGTGGTCGACCGGGTCAACGCCGCCACCGGCCTGGGCAACGCCCGGTTCCTGTGCGACCTGTACCACCTGGCCAGGAACGGCGAGGACCTGGCGCGGGTCATCGACACCCACGCCGACCGCATCGGCCACGTGCAGATCGCCGACAACCCCGGCCGCAACGAGCCCGGCACCGGCGACCTGGACTTCGAGGACCTGTTCGCCCGGCTCACCGCCGCCGGCTACACCGGCCCGATCGGCCTGGAGTACCGCCCCTCCACCGGCGTCAGCGCCGACAGCTTCGGGTGGCTGCCGCGCGAGCTGCGCGCCGCCGAGTAAGCCCCCGCAAGCCTCCCCACCCCACGAACGACGTAAGGAACGACGCGATGAGCCGCAAGATCGCCTTCATCGGCCTCGGCATCATGGGCAGCCCGATGGCCGCCAACCTGGTCAAGGCCGGCCACCACGTCACCGGCTTCAACCTCACCACGCCGCAGATCGACGCCCTGGTCGCGGTCGGCGGCCACGGCGCCGGCTCCATCGCCGAGGCGGTGAAGGACGCCGAGGTCGTCATCACCATGGTCCCGGCCGACCCGCACGTCGAGCAGGCCATCCTGGGCGAGGGCGGCGTGCTGGAGAACGTCCGGCCCGGCACCCTGGTGATCGACATGTCCTCGATCACCCCGCAGACCTCGATCAAGGTCGAGGCGGCCGCCAAGGAGAAGGGCGTCCGCACCCTGGACGCCCCGGTCTCCGGCGGCGAGGCCGGTGCCGTCGAAGCGGTGCTGTCGATCATGGTCGGTGGTGCGGCCGAGGACTTCGCCGAGGCCAAGCCGCTGTTCGACGCGCTGGGCACCACGGTCATCCACGTCGGCCCGGCCGGCGCCGGCCAGACCGTCAAGGCCGCCAACCAGCTGATCGTCGCGGTCAACATCCAGGTGCTCGCCGAGGCCGTGGTGTTCCTGGAGAACGCCGGCGTCGACCTCCAGGCGGCGCTGGAGGTGCTCGGCGGCGGCCTGGCCGGCTCGACCGTGCTCAACCGCAAGAAGGCGAACATGCTGAACCGCGAGTTCGCCCCGGGCTTCCGCATCGACCTGCACCACAAGGACATGGGCATCGTCACCGACGCCGCCCGCGCCGTGGGCGCCGCGCTGCCGGTCGGCGCCGTGGTGGCCCAGCTGGTCGCCTCCGCCCGGGCCAACGGCGACGGCTCGCTCGACCACTCGGCGCTGCTGCGCGGAGTCGAGCGGCTCTCCGGCCGCGAGGTCGCGTAGTACCCCGGGGGCTCCCGCGCGGAGCCCCCGCCCCAAGCTCCTCCTGGCGGCGTGTACCCATCCGGTCGTGCCCGCGCCGCCAGGAGGTCGGACCCGACCGGCGTGCGGGCCCGGGGCTCATCCGCCCGCCCGCCGGTCGATCCAGCCGGTGACGCGTACCCTCCCGGGGGCACTTCGGTCGTGCCTGCGCGTCGCCTGGCCCCCTCCCCGCCGAGGGGAGCCCCTCGTACGTCGGAAGCGGGACGAGGGGTTCTCCCCCGGCCCAGGCCGGGGGAGAACGGCGGGGAGGGGGTCGCACCCCGGATTCCCGGGCACATGCTGGAAGCACCCCGCAGGACCACTGCCACACCCGTACCGAATCGAGGACCGCACCATGCCCCCCACCCCCCGCCAGGGCCATGTGGTCGTCGCCCCCGACAAGTTCAAGGGCACCCTGGAGGGTGCCGAGGCGGCCGCCCGGATCGCCGCCGGCATCCGGCGCGCCCGGCCCGGCGCCGAGGTGCGCGAGCTGCCCGTCGCCGACGGCGGCGAGGGCACCCTGGCCGCCGCGCTCGCGGCCGGGTTCCGCCGCGTCCCGTCCAAGGTGGCCGGCCCGACCGGGCTGCCGGTCGACGCCGCGTTCGCCGTCCGGGGCGACACCGCCGTGATCGAGCTGGCGCAGTCCTCCGGGCTCGCCCGGCTGCCCGGCGGGCGCACCGCGCCGCTCGCGGCCGGGTCCTACGGGGTCGGCCAGCTGATCGCCAGGGCCGCGCTGCTCGGTGTCAGACGGATCGTGCTCGGCCTGGGCGGCAGCGCCTGCACGGACGGCGGCGCGGGCATGGTGCAGGCGCTCGGGGCGCGGCTGCGCGACGCCGACGGCGTCGAACTCCCGCCCGGCGGCGCCGCGTTGCGCAGGCTGGCGGAGGTCGACCCGGGCCCGTTGGCCGCCGCGATGGCCGGCATCGAGGTCGTGGTGGCCTGCGACGTGGACAACCCGCTGCTCGGGCGGCGCGGCGCCGCCGCCGTCTACGGCCCGCAGAAGGGCGCCGACGCCGACGACCTGGTGGTCCTGGAGGAAGGGCTGACCCGCTTCGCCGACCTGGTCGCCGAAGCCACCGGCCGGGACGTCCGGGAGGCCCCCGGCGCCGGGGCCGCGGGCGGGGTGGGCTTCGCCGCCCTCGCCCTGCTCGGCGCGACCATGCGACCCGGCATCGAGCTGCTGCTCGACCTGCTGGGCTTCGACGAGGCCGTGCGTGGGGCACGCCTCGTCGTGACCGGCGAGGGCTGCCTGGACGCACAGACGCTCCATGGCAAGGCTCCCGCCGGAGTCGCCGCGGCGGCCGCCCGGGCGGGGGTTCGGGTGGCCGCCGTGGCGGGCCGGCTGGAGCTCTCCGAGCCCGAGTGGCGGGCCGCCGGCTTCGCCGCCGCGATCGCGCTGACCGACCTGGCCGAACAGCCGGGGGACAGCATGGCCAGGGCCGCCGAGCTGGCCGAGGCCGCGGGGGAGAAGCTGGCCGACGAGCTGCTGCCGCGCTGAACCCTCGTACGTTCCTCCATTGACGTTTTGTTGAAGGCGGGCCTAGGCTCCCGGCAATCCCTTCCCTCCGCCCGCGTCCGACCGGCCTCGGACCACCCTCGCCCGACGGACGACGGCCCGTCGTCGACCGCCGCCGAGCAACTGCTGGGCAGCCGCCGAGCAGCCGCCGACCGCCGCCGAACGCCGCCGAACGTGCCGCCGACAGCCCGGAAGCCGCTCCCGCAGGCACCGCCCGCACGGTCGCCCCACCCCCCAAACCACCCCTCGACTCCCAGGTTTCGGAGGTCTCCCATGCCTTTCAGCCAACCGACGGTGATCCGCTCCCGGCGGGTGGTCCTGCCCGACGGTGAGCGCCCCGCGGACGTGCTGATCCGCGAGGGGAAGATCGAGCAGGTCACCGCGCACGGCTCGCTCACGGTCGGCGACCGCGAGCTCGCCGACCTCGGCGACACCGCCCTGCTCCCCGGGCTGGTCGACACCCACGTGCACGTCAACGAGCCCGGCCGCACCGAGTGGGAGGGCTTCGCCACCGCCACCCGCGCCGCGGCGGCCGGAGGCGTCACCACGATCATCGACATGCCGCTCAACTCGATCCCGCCCACCACCACGGTGGACGGGCTCCGGGTCAAGCGGAAGACCGCCGAGGGCCAGGCCTGGGTCGACCTCGGCTTCTGGGGCGGCGCCGTCCCCGGCAACGTCCCGGACCTCGAACCCCTGCACCACGAGGGCGTGTTCGGCTTCAAGAGCTTCCTCGCGCCCTCCGGCGTCGACGAGTTCCCGCACGTCGAGGCCGCCGACCTGGAGGCCGCACTCGCCGAACAGGCCCGGATCGGGGCGCTGGCGATCATCCACGCCGAGGACCCGGCCGTCCTCTCCGCCGCCCCGCAGCAACCCGGCGTCCACTACCGGGACTTCCTGGCCTCCCGCCCCGCCGACGCCGAGACCGCGGCCGTCGCCCGGCTGCTCGACACCGCCCGGCGCACCGGCACCCGGGTGCACATCCTGCACGTCTCCTCCGCCGCCGTCCTGCCGCTGCTGCGCCGGGCCCGCGAGGACGGCGTCCGGGTGACCGCCGAGACCTGCCCGCACTACCTGACCCTCGCGGCCGAGCAGGTGCCGGACGGCGACACCGCCTTCAAGTGCTGCCCGCCGATCCGCGACGAGTCCAACCGGGACGCGCTCTGGGAGGCCCTGGCGAACGGCGAGTTCATCGCCGTCGTCTCCGACCACTCGCCGTCCACCCCCGACCTCAAACTGCTGCCCGAGTACGGCGGCAGCGGCGACTTCGCGGCCGCCTGGGGCGGGATAGCCTCGCTGCAGCTCGGCCTGCCGGCCGTCTGGACCGAGGCTCGCCGCCGCGGCCACACCCTGGGCGACGTGGTGCGCTGGATGTCCGCCGGACCGGCCGAACTGGTCGGCCTCACCGGCACCAAGGGCGCCATCGCGCCCGGCCACGACGCCGACCTGGTCGCCTTCGACCCCGACGGCGAGTTCGCCGTCCGGGCGAGCGGGCTGCACCACCGCAACCCGGTGACCCCGTACGCGGGCCGAACCCTCACCGGCGCGGTGCACACCACCTGGCTGCGCGGCCGCGCCGTGGACACCGGGGCCCGGCCCTTCGGCCGGCAGCTCACCCGGCCCACCGCGACCTGAAACGGCCGGCAGCACCACCGCCCGTACCACCGCCCCCGTACCACCGCCCGTACCACCGCTCCGTCCGATCGCGCCTAAAGGAGAGTCAGTGACCACTGCCGACACCCCGAGTGCTCCCTTCACCGAGCTGGTCAACCTGGCCTCCCGACTGCTCGGCGCGGGCGTCGTCGCCACCAACGAGGACACCTTCGCGGACGCCGAGAACCTGCTGGTCGCCAAGCCGGCCGAGTTCCGCCCGCACACCTTCGGCCACAAGGGCCAGATCATGGACGGCTGGGAGTCCAAGCGCCGCCGCGGCGTCTCCGCCGAACAGCCGCACCCCACCGACCTGGACCACGACTGGGCGATCGTCCGGCTCGGCGTCGGCGGCGCGATCCGCGGCGTGATCGTGGATACCGCCCACTTCACCGGCAACTACCCGGAGTCCGGCTCGGTCGAGGCGGCGTCCGTCCCCGGCCACCCCTCGCCCGAGGAGCTCCAGGCCGCCGAGTGGACCGTGATCGTGCCGCGCACCCCGCTCCGGGGGAACACCGCCCACGAGTTCGCCGTCGAGGACGCCGCCCGCTACACCCACGTACGGCTGAACATTTTCCCGGACGGCGGCGTCGCCCGGCTGCGCGTGCACGGCGAGGTGCTGCCCGACCCGCGCGAGCTGGACGGCCTCACCTTCGACCTGGCCGCCCAGGAGTACGGCGGCGTGGCCGAGGCGGCGTCCGACCGCTACTTCTCCTCCCCGCACAACCTGAACGCTCCCGGTCGCGCCTCCGTCATGGGCGAGGGCTGGGAGACCCGGCGTCGGCGCGACAAGGCCAACGACTGGGTTCAGATCGCCCTGGCCGGGGGCGGTGAGGTCCTGGCCGCCGAGGTGGACACCACCCACTTCGTTGCCAATGCCCCCGGCTGGGCCGACCTGATCGGCTTCGACGCCTCGGCCGGGACCGACCCGGCCGACGGCGAGTGGTTCGAGCTGCTGCCCCGCACCCGCCTGCAGCCCGACACCCGGCACCGGTTCCGGCTCGACGCCGGCCGGCCGGTGACCCACGTGCGGATCAACGTCCACCCGGACGGCGGGCTCGCCCGCCTCCGGCTCACCGGCCGCCTCACCGAGGCCGGCCGTGCGGCCCTCGCGCTGCGCTGGTTCGACGCCGTCCCGGCCGCCGAGGCCGCTGCGGCCCTCACCGAGGCGGGGCTGACCGCCGACGAGGCCGCCGCGCTGACCGCCGCCCGCCCGCTGGCGGACCCGGCCGCGGTCGGCGCCGCCGTCGCGGCGCTCCCGCCGGCCGACGGCGCCGACGGCCCGGGCGGCTCCGACGGCGAGCACGCCGCCCGCCGCCGCTCGGCGGTCCGTCGCCTGCTCGGCGCCTGAGGCGCCTGAGGCGCAGTGCCTGACGGCACGTCAGTCCACTCTCCACGCACCGCCCTTATCGACACCTGAAGGACCCTCCATGTCCAAGATCCTGACCACGGAGTCCGGCGCCCCGGTCGCCGACAACCAGAACTCGGCCTCGGCCGGCGAGTACGGCCCGCTGCTGATCCAGGACCAGCAACTGCTGGAGAAGCTGGCCCGGTTCAACCGCGAGCGCATCCCGGAGCGCGTCGTGCACGCCCGCGGCTCCGGCGCGTACGGCTACTTCGAGGTCACCGACGAGGTGTCGCGCTACACCCGGGCCGGCTTCCTCTCCGAGGTCGGCAAGCGCACCGAGGTCTTCCTGCGCTTCTCCACCGTGGCGGGCAACCTGGGCGCCAGCGACGCGGTGCGCGACCCGCGCGGCTTCGCGCTGAAGTTCTACACCGAGCAGGGCAACTACGACCTGGTCGGCAACAACACCCCGGTGTTCTTCATCAAGGACCCGGTCAAGTTCCCCGACTTCATCCACTCGCAGAAGCGCGACCCGTACACCGGCGTGCAGGAGGCGGACAACGTCTGGGACTTCTGGGCCCACTCGCCCGCCTCGACCCACCAGATCACCTGGCTGTTCGGCGACCGCGGCATCCCGGCCTCGTACCGCCACATGAACGGCTACGGCTCGCACACCTACCAGTGGGTCAACGCCGAGGGCGACGCCTACTGGGTGAAGTACCACTTCAAGACCAACCAGGGCATCCGCAGCCTGGACGGCGACCAGGCCGCCGAGGTGGTCGGCGCCGACGCCGACTCGCACCAGCGCGACCTGCACCAGGCCATCGAGCGCGGGGTGTTCCCGTCCTGGACGCTCTACGTCCAGCTGATGCCGGTCGCCGAGGCCGCGGACTACCGCTTCAACCCCTTCGACCTCACCAAGGTCTGGCCGCACGCCGACTACCCGCTGGTCAAGGTCGGCCGCCTGGTGCTCAACCGGAACCCGGAGAACGTCTTCGCCGACGTCGAGCAGTCCGCGTTCTCGCCGAACAACTTCGTGCCCGGCATCGGCCCGTCCCCGGACAAGATGCTCCAGGGCCGGCTGTTCGCCTACGCGGACGCCCAGCGCTACCGCCTCGGCGTCAACCACACCCTGCTGCCGGTGAACGCCCCGCGCGCCACCGAGGCCGCCAACTACGGCCGGGACGGCCTGATGGCCGTCAACGGCGCGGGCCGCGGCAAGAACTACGAGCCCAACTCGTACGACGGCCCGGCCCAGACCGACAACGCGCTCGCCGCGCCGGTCAAGGTCGACGGCCACACCGGCACCTACACCACGCCGGCCCACAGCAAGGACGACGACTTCTTCCAGGCCGGCGAGCTCTACCGGCTGATGTCGGCCGGGGAGAAGACCCGCCTGATCGACAACATCGCGGGCTTCCTCGCGCAGGTCACGCGCGACGACGTCGTGGAGAAGAACCTCGCCCACTTCCACGCCGCGGACGAGGAGTACGGCGCCCGCCTGGCGGCGGCCGTCACCAAGCTGCGGGCGGGCGACGAGGGCTGACCGACCGTCACGCCGGGGCGCGCGCCCGCCTGCCCCGCCTTGCCGTACCTGCCGTACCTGCCGCACCCCCGCACGGCCGCCGGGCCCGCACCCGGCGGCCGTGGCGACGGGCCCCTCCCCCCGGGCAGTGGGGGAGGGGCCCGTCGCCGTTCCCGGTGGGCGACTTCGGCGGATCCAGGCGGATCCGGGCGGATGCAGGTGGTGCGGGTGGATTCAGGTTGATACGACGGATGCGGGTGGGATCGTCGGTGGCCGCACCCCCGTAGCGAATCCCCAGGTCGACCGGAGGTTGCTCCACGGAATGTTCACCGATATTCACGGACGGCAGTCGTCCGCGCCGCAGGGTCGATAGGCTGGTGCGTGCCCGCGGTCGCTCCGTGGGGGGACATCGGAAGGGGACGACATGTCGACACCAGCCCCGGGTCGTCACGCCGCACTGGACCAGGGCCCGACGGGCCCGTTCGCCTCCCTGCAGCACGCCCTCAGACTGCTGGAGGCGGTCGACCGCCACCCCGACGGCGCCACCCTGGTGGGCCTCGCCCGGGAGACCTCGCTCGGACTGCCCACCGTGCGCCGGCTCGCCGAGATCCTGGAGATCGAGGGCTACCTCCAGTGCCAGGACGGCGGTTGGGTGCTCGGCGGCACCTTCGCCCTGCTCGGGCAGTACAACCGGGAACAGCTGGTCAAGGCCCGACTCGACCGCAAACTCGCCGAACTCCGGGACGAGTTGGGTGCCGCAGTCTACTTCACCCGGTACCACGACGGCGAGTTGTCGGTGGAAGCGGTCGCGGCGGCCGACTACGCGCCCGCGGTGCAGGAGTGGGTGGACTTCCGGGCCACCGCGCACGCCAGTGCGATCGGCAAGTGCCTGCTCGGCCAGCTGGACGCGGACGCCCGGCGCGACCACCTCTCCCGGCACCCGATCGCCCGGCTCACCTCCCGCACCGTCACCGACGCCGACCAGCTGATGCATCGGCTGGAGCGGCAGCCGGCCACGGTGCCGGTGCTGGACATTCAGGAGTACGCGCTGGGCACGGTGTGCGCGGCCGTGCCGATCACGGCGGGCAGCACGGTCGGCTGCCTGGCCACCTCGATGCCGGTGGGCAACATCCACAAGCTGAAGGCCGCCGCCGAGCTGCTGGCGGCCCGGGCGGCACCGCTGATGCTGGCGATGGCGGTCTGACCGTACGGTCGTGTGCCGCGTGCAGGGCCCCGTCGGGATCTCGGGATCCGACGGGGCCCGCGTGTTTCCCGGGGTGCGGCGCGGTGCACATCACTTATTAGACTCGATGTCGATAGGAGTCGCCGAAACCCTTGTCCCGACCGCTACCCGCGAGTACGTTTCCCTGAGCCGAGCCGCCGCCCCCAGGTCAGGAGGGCCTGCCATGCCCCGAACCACCCCCGTCCCCGCCCTCGCCGCCCCCGCCGCGAGCGTGCACGACAGCCTCGTCCTGGAACCCCGCGACGTCAGCTTCGACTGGAGCCGACTGCCGCTGCACTGGATCCCGGACGAGCCGATGGCCACCCACGTCATCAACGTGCTGCACCTGCTGCTGCCCGAGGGCGAGCGCTGGTTCGTCAAGGTGTTCAAGGAGGCGCTGCCGCTCATCCGCGACGAGCAACTGCGCGAGGAGGTCCTCGGGTTCATCGGACAGGAGGCCATCCACGCCGAGGCCCACCAGGAGGTCCTCGACCACCTGCTCGGCCAGGGGCTCGACCCGCAGCCGTACGTCCGGCAGATCTCCTGGCTGTTCCGGCGGGTCCTGGGCGACAAGCCGGGGCTGACGCCGGCGCAGCAGCGGGAGAACATCATCGAGCGGGTCGCCTTCATCGCGGCCATCGAGCACTTCACCGCCTTCCTCGGCAACTGGGCCCTCAACTCGCCGGGCCTGGACCGGGCCGAGGCCGACCCGACGATGCTCGACCTGCTGCGCTGGCACGGCGCCGAGGAGGTCGAGCACCGCAGTGTCGCCTACGACCTGATGGTCCACCTCGACCCCGGCTACTTCCGGCGGGTCCGGGGGATGGCCGTGTCCGGGCCGCTGCTGGTCCACCTCTGGGTGCGCGGCGCGCGCTTCCTGCTCGCCGCCGACCCGACCCTGAAGGGGCGGCTCAAGCCCACCTGGCGCGAGGCCGGGCGGATCGCCAAGCGGGGCCTGCTGCCGGACCCGCTCAAGTCGCTCCGCTCCGGGCTGCGGTACCTGCGGCCGGGCTACCACCCGACCCAGGAGGGCTCCTCCAGTCAGGCGCTGGGCTACCTCGCCACCTCCCCGGCCGCCCGCGCGGCCGCCGGGCGGGGCTGACGGCCGACGGCCGAAGTCGACAGCCGACAGGTTTCAGCCGACAGATAACAGATGACAGATAACAGATGACGTTATCTGTCATCTGAAACCTGTCATCCGTTCGCTGAAACCTGAAACCCGAAACCTGACACCCGCCCCGCAGGACCCGCCCGCCCCGCCGCCAGCCCGCCCCTCCCGACGCCAAGGACCCCGCCGGATGGACCTGCTCACCCCGCCCCCCGACCTCTACGGCCGTCCCCGCGCCGACGGCTTCCTCCGCCGGCTCACCGCCTTCGGCGACCGCTACTCCCCGGCCCTCGGCGGCCCCCTGCTGCGCCGCAACCCCCGCCGTCCGCTCAGCCGCCCCACCCCGGCCCTGCAACTGGTGGTCACCGAGCGCCGCCGACTCGCCGCCGACGTCGTCGAGTTGCGGCTCGCCGACCCCTCCGGCGGCCCGTTGCCGGCCTGGCAGCCCGGCGCCCACCTGCGCCTCACCCTGCCCTCCGGCCGTGAGCGCCACTACTCCCTCAGCGGCGACCCGGCCGACCACGGCAGCTACCGCATCGCCGTTCGCCGACTGCCCGAGGGCGGCGGCGGGTCCGTCGAGGTCCACGACACCCTGCACCCCGGCGCCCGCCTCACCGCCCGCCGCCCCCGCAACGGCTTCGCCTTCTGCGCCGAGCCCGCCGTCCTCCTGCTGGCCGGCGGCATCGGCATCACCCCCCTCCTCCCGATGGCCCGCGAGGCCCAGCGGCACGGCCTGGACTGGCGCCTGGTGCACGTCGGCCGCAGCGCCGACACCCTCCCGTACACGGACGAGCTGCGCGCCCTCGACCCGCACCGTGTGGTGCTGCGCACCGACGACGAGCACGGCGGCGTCCCCACCGGCGCCGAACTGCTCGCCCACGCCCCGCGCGGCGCCGCCGTCTACTGCTGCGGGCCCGCCCCGATGCTGACCGCCGTGCAGCGGGCCCTGGACGGCGCCCCGGCGGCGCCCGGCGGGCCGGCCGCCGCCCTGCACTTCGAGCGCTTCGGCGCCGCCCCGGTCACCGGCGGCGCCCCCTTCGCCGTCCGCCTCGGCACCGAAGGACCGACGCTCGACGTGCCCGCCGACCGCTCCGCCCTGGACGTACTGCGCGAGGCCCGCCCGGACCTCCCGTACTCCTGCCACCAGGGCTTCTGCGGCACCTGCGAGGTCCGCCTGCTGGCCGGCCGGCCCGACCACCGGGACCGCCGCCTCACCCCCGAACAGCGCGCCGCGGGCGCCCTGCTGCCCTGCGTCTCCCGGGCCGCCGAGGGTGAGACCCTCGTGCTCGACCTCTAGAAGGAGCCCTTCGATGGCGAATGCGACCCCCGCCTTCCGCTACACCGAGCGCGACCTCGCCCGGTTCCGCGAGACCCAGCAACTCGCCTACCACTGCGCCGAACAGGTCGCCGCCTGGATCGAGCCCGGTGTCACCGAGCGGCAGACCACCGCCGAGCTGCGCCGCCGCCTGGTCGCCGCCGGGGTGCAGGACTTCTTCCACGTCCCCTTCGCCTGGTTCGGCGACCGCACGGCCTTCCGGCACTTCCACACCCCGCTGCAGTTCTTCGCCGGCAACCGCCGCCTGGAGGAAGGCATGCCGTACGTCCTGGACTGCGCGCCCGTCGTGGACGGCTACACCGCCGACATCGGCTACGGCGGGAAGGTCGGCGAGAACCGGGTCTGGGACCGCCTCGCCGCCGACCTCCGGGTCTACCGCGAGCTGATCCTCGCCGAGGTGCGCGCCCGCAAGCCGCTGAACGAGGTGTACGCGGCGGTGGACGCGCAGCTCGCCGCGCACGGCTACGACAACCGCCACCAGGTCTACCCGGGCCGGGTGATCGGCCACCAGGTCACCCGCACCGTGACCCGCGGCCCGGCCGGGGTGAACGTCCTGGGCTTCGGCGTGCGGACCCTGCAGACCCTCGGCCGCGAGCTCGTCGCGGAGCGCCTGCACGGCCGGTCCCCGCTCTGGGCGGACGGCCGCTCGTCCCGGCACGCCCCCACCCCGGGCCTGTGGGCGGTCGAGCCGCACATCGGCTTCCGCGGGGTGGGCATCAAGTTCGAGGAGCTGCTGGTGGTCACCGAGGAAGACGCCTACTGGCTCGACGACGACCTGCCCCACGTCCACCGCTGGACGGCGGCAGCAGCCAAGCCGACCGCCGTAGCCGCCGAGCCGACCGCAGTCGCAGCCGCCGAGCCGACGCCCGCCGACCCGACGACCACCGAGCCGACCGCCCTGGAGGCCACCCGATGACGACCCCGACCCGCCGCCGGACCGTCCACTCCGGCGGCCTGCCGCTCGCCGTCTTCGAGCAGGGCGACCCGGACACCCCCACCGTCCTCCTCGTCCACGGCTACCCCGACACCCACGCCGTCTGGGACGACATCGCCGCCGACCTCGCCCGCGACCACCACGTGGTCCGCTACGACGTGCGCGGCGCAGGGGAGTCCGGCGTCCCCGCGGACCGGGACGGCTACCGGCTGGAGCTGCTGGCCGAGGACCTGTTCGCCGTCGCCGACGCGGTCAGCCCGGACCGCCCGGTCCACCTGGTCGCCCACGACTGGGGCTCGATCCAGTCCTGGGAGGCCGCCACCACCCCCGGTGCCGAACGTCGGATCGCCTCGTACACCACGATGTCCGGCCCCAGCCTGGACCACATGGGCTTCTGGCTGCGCCACCGGCTGCGCCGCCCCACCCCGCGCCACCTGAAGCAGCTGCTCCACCAGGGCCTGCACTCCTGGTACATCACCGCCTTCCACCTGCCCTTCCTGGCGCCCGGGATCTGGCGCCTCGGCCTCGCCCGGGCCTGGCCGAGGGTGCTGCGGGACCTGGAGCACGTCACGCCGCGCGCCGACCACCCGCAGCCCAGCCTGCGCCGCGACGCGGTCCGCGGCATCGAGCTGTACCGGGCCAACTTCCGCCCGGTGATGGGCAGTCCGCGTGAGCGGACGACCGAGGTGCCGGTCCAGCTGGTCACCCTCACCCGGGACCGCTACGTCGGTACCTACCTCTCCGAGGGGCTGGAGCGCTGGGTGCCCAGGCTGACCCGTAGGACGCTGCACGCCGGCCACTGGTCGGCGCTGCTGGAGAAGGGGGCCACCGTGGCCGGCATGATCCGCGGGTTCGCCGCCCGCAACGAGCCCGGGCACGAGGGCACGGACGCGGACGCGGCCGCGCAGGACCGATCCGCCCCGGACGACGGCCGGCTGGTGGTCGTCACCGGCGGCGGCAGCGGCATCGGACGGGCCACCGCGCTCGCCTTCGCCGAGGAGGGCGCCCGGGTGGTGGTCTGCGACCTCGACCTCGCGGCCGCCGAGTGCACCGCCGAACTCGCCTCGCTGATCGGCCCGGTGGCGCACGCCTACCGGGTGGACGTCTCCGACGGCGCGCAGATGGACGCTTTCGCGCAGAGCGTCGCCGCCGGGCACGGGGTGCCCGACGTGGTGGTCAACAACGCGGGCATCGGCCACTCCGGGACGTTCCTGCAGACCACCGAGAAGGAGTGGCAGCGCGTCCTGGACGTCAACCTCTGGGGCGTGATCCACGGCTGCCGCGCGTTCGGCACCCTGATGGCGGACACCGGCGGGGGCGGCCACATCGTCAACGTCTCCTCGGCCGCCGCCTACCTGCCCTCCAAGGCGCTCACCGCCTACGCGACCAGCAAGGCCGCGGTGTTCATGCTCTCCGACTGCCTGCGCGCCGAGTTCGTCGACCACGGCATCGGCGTCTCCACCATCTGCCCGGGCATCGTCAACACCAACATCACCCGCACCTCCACCTTCTCCGCGACCAGCGCCGACGAGCAGGCCGCCAAGCAGGCCCGCGCCGCCAGGCTGTACGCCCGCCGCGGCTTCCCCCCGGAGAAGGTGGCCGCCGCCATCCTCTCCGCCGTCCGCACCGGGAAGCCCGTCGTCCCGGTCACCCCCGAGGCGAAGGCCGCCCGCTTCCTCTCCCGCCTCAGCCCCGGCCTCCTCCGCCTCGCCGCCCGCCTCAACGTCACGTGATCAGGTGAACGCCGCCTGACCGACCCCGACGGGCCTGTGAGAGCATCGAGGCCCATGGAGATGACAACGGCTCTGTGGTCCTTCGCCCTCGTCGTGGGGCTGCTCACACTGACGCCCGGCCTCGACACCGCGCTGGTCCTGCGGACGTCCGCGATGGGGCGGCGGCGGCAGGCCTGGGGGGTCGTGCTCGGGATCCAGACCGGGACGCTGATCTGGGGGACGCTGACCTCGGCGGGGGTGACGGCGCTGCTGACCGCCTCGCAGGTGGCGTACGAGGTGCTGCGCTGGGCGGGCGCCGCCTACCTGGTGTGGATGGGCGTCGGGATGCTGCGCAGCCGGGGTGCCGGGGCGGCGGCCGAGGAGGAGCCCGCGGAGGGCGGGTTCGGCTACGGCTGGCGGCGGGGCACGCTGACCAACCTGCTGAATCCCAAGGTCGGGGTCTTCTACGTGGCGGTGCTGCCGCAGTTCATCCCCGCCGGTGCCCCGCACTTCGCCGCCGGGGTGGCGCTGACCTGCGTCCACGTGGTGGAGGGGATGCTCTGGTCGACGGTCCTGGTGGGCTTCGCCCAGGTGCTGCGCGGCTGGCTGCGCCGGCCGGCCGCGCGCAGGGTGATGGACCGGGTGACCGGCGCGGTCGTGGTGGGCTTCGGGGTGAAGCTGGCGTTGAGCGACTGATCGGGCGGGCCGGACAGCCGTCCGGGCAGCGGCCCGGACGGACCGGTGGCCGGGTCAGGCGGACTGACGGCCGAGCCGGGACAGCCCTTCGCGCAGTTCGTCGGCGTTCATGCAGATGGTCAGCCGGACGTCGGCGTTCAGCTGGAGCCAGAACGGCTCACAGGCGGTGACCACCGAGGGCTCGTCCGTGACGTCCACGACGAAGAGCATGGTCCGCCGGCCGTCGCGGGCGAAGAAGTACGCGGCCTCCGGCTTGAGTTGGCCCATGACCCCTTCCAGGGTCGGGCCGACCGTGCCGTCGGCGATGAGCTTGTTGGAGGCTTCGGTGTCGAGGGTGACTTCCAGCAGGGCACGCATGGTCCCCGCTCCTTCCCCGGGCTCGCGGTGAGTCCGCAACTCCAGCCTCCCGCCGCCCCGGCGGCCACGCAACGTGACGCCGGGGCTCAGGCGGCGTGGGTCCGCGCGGGGGCCGGGGGCAGGGCCTCGCCGGGGGCGGCCGGCCCGTCGTGGCCGGGTGCCGCCGCGAGGTCGTGGTGGATCGGTCCGTCCCCGGCGCTCAGCGGCAGGCAGCTGCCGCCCCGGCGGTGGGCGATGATCTCGGCGGCGACGGAGACGGCGGTCTCCTCGGGGGTGCGGGAGCCGAGGTCGAGGCCGATGGGGGAGCGGAGCCGGGCGATCTCGGCGGTGCCGAGCCCGGCCTCGCGCAGTTTCGCCTCGCGGTCGCGGTGGGTGCGGCGCGAGCCCATCGCTCCGACGTAGCCGACCGGCAGGCGCAGGGCGCGTTCGAGCAGCGGGATGTCGAACTTGGCGTCGTGGGTGAGGACGCAGAGCACGCTGCGGCCGTCCAGCCGGTCGAGTTGGGAGTCCAGGTAGCGGTGCGGCCAGTCGACCACGACCTCGTCGGCCTCGGGGAAGCGGCGGGTGGTGGCGAAGACGGGCCGGGCGTCGCAGACGGTGACGTGGTAGCCGAGGAACTTGCCGATCCGCACCACGGCGGCGGCGAAGTCGATCGCTCCGAAGACCAGCATCCGGGGCGCGGGCACGTAGGACTCGACGAAGCAGGTGACGGTGCCCTGCTCGTGTTCGTCGCAGGGCCGCCCGTCCAGGCCGAGGACGAGCCGGCCGGTGCGTCCGGCCTCCAGCATGGCGCGGGCCTCGGCGACGATCGCCCGCTCCAGGCCGCCGACGGTGGACGGTCCGACGGAGAGCGCCCCGGACACGCCGTCGGCGGTGACCGCGAGGGCGGCGCCGACCAGCCCGCCGGGCCCGGCGACCACCCGGGCCAGGGCCACCGGGGTCCCCGCGGCGATGTGCGCGATCCCCGCGTCCAGGCCGGGGTCGGCGCCGGGCACCACCGGCTGGACGAACACGTCGAGGACTCCGCCGCAGGTCAGGCCGACGGCGAAGGCGTCCTCGTCGCTGTACCCGAAGCGTTCCAGCACGGGTTCGCCGTTCTCGATCGCGGCCCGGCACAGCTCGTAGACGGCGCCTTCGACGCACCCGCCGGAGACGCTGCCGACGGCTTCCCCGTCCGCGTCCACGGCCAGGGCGGCCCCCGGGTCGCGCGGGGCGCTGCCGGAGACCCCGACCACGGTGGCCACGGCGAAGGCGCGCCCGGCCGCGTGCCAGGCCTGCAGTTGCTCGGCGATGTCCTGCATGGCGGTGGCTCCTTACACGGTTTCGACAGTAGCGGGGGACGCCGCCGTACGGGAAACGATCCCGGACGGCGGCGGTACCGCCCGGGGGCGGTGGTGGCGGCGGGAGGGCGGCGCCGCCGGTGCACTCCCGGCGGCTAGTGCACGCCCAGCCAGGACTTGATCGGCGTGATCGCGAAGTACGCCACGAACACCACGGTGAGGATCCACATCAGGACGCCGGGCTCGCGCCGGCGGCCCACCCCGGCCTTGATCACCGTGTACGAGATGACGCCGGCCGCGACGCCCGCGGTGATGCTGTACGTGAACG
This sequence comes from Kitasatospora sp. NPDC056446, assembly GCF_042796115.1. Lineage (NCBI taxonomy): Bacteria > Bacillati > Actinomycetota > Actinomycetes > Kitasatosporales > Streptomycetaceae > Kitasatospora > Kitasatospora sp. NPDC056446. The sequence goes on from NZ_JBHTRF010000006.1 coordinate 95,001, forward strand.
GCATCAGCGCGCAGGTGAGGAAGGCGGGGATGGCGACCTCGCGGTCGGACCAGTCGATGTGCCGGGCCTGGCTCATCATCATCGACCCGATCACGACCAGGGCGGCGGAGGCCACCTCGACCGGGACGATCCCGGCGATCGGGGAGAAGAACAGCATCAGCGCGAACAGCGCGCCGGTGACGGTCGAGGCGAGCCCGGTGCGGGCGCCGTCGCCGACGCCGGTGGCGGACTCGACGAAGACGGTCTGGCCGGAGGCGCCCGCCAGGCCGCCGACCGCGCCGCCGGCGCCGTCGATGAACAGGGCCTTGGACAGTCCGGGCATCCGGCCCTGCTTGTCGGCGAGTCCGGCCTCGGTGCCGACGCCGATGATGGTGGCCATCGCGTCGAAGAAGCCGGCCAGGACCAGGGTGAACACGGCGACCGAGGCGCTGATCGCGCCCATGCCCTGGCCGCCGAAGGCGCCGAACAGGTCGACGTGGCCGAACAGGCCGAAGTCGGGGGCGGAGACCGGGCTGCCGGGCCACACCGGGACGGAGTTCTTCCAGGCGGCGGCGGGTACGTGCGCGGCCTTGTTGACGATCACGGCGAGCACGGTGCCGCCGGCGATGCCGATCAGGATCGCGCCGCGGATGCCGCGGGCCATCAGTACGAAGATCGTCAGCAGCGTGACGCAGAAGACCAGGACCGGCCAGCCGGCCAGTTCACCGGTCGGGCCGAGCGACAGCGGGGTGGGGCCGCCGGTGTGCATGAAGCCGGCCTTGTAGAGGCCGATCACGGTGACGAACAGGCCGATGCCGATGGTGATCGCGTGCTTGAGCGGCAGCGGGATGCCGTTCATGATCTTCTCGCGCAGCCCGGAGACCACCAGCAGCACGATCAGCAGGCCGTAGATCACGCACAGGCCCATGGCCTGCGCCCAGGTGGTGTGCGGGACGACGAGCGCGGAGACCGCGCCGGAGACCGAGAGGCCGGCGGCGAGGGCGAGCGGTACGTTGCCGACCAGGCCCATCAGGATGGTGGTGACGGCCGCCGCCAGGGCGGTGGCGGTGGTGAGCGCCGCGGGGTCCAGCTTGACGCCGGTGACGTCCGCGCCGCTCAGGATGAGCGGGTTGAGCAGGATGATGTACGCCATCGCCATGAACGTGGTGAGGCCGCCGCGCAGTTCGTTGGCGAGCGTCGAGCCCCGGGCCGAGATCTTGAAGTAGGCGTCGAGGGCGCTGTTCGGGCGTGCTGCCGGGGGCGACGGGTGGAGGTCGTCCTCGGCGGGTCTGTCTTCGGTGGTGCCGGGCTCCGTGGGGATCCTGGGCATGTCCACTCCCAAGTGTCAAAGGGGGTTGGGGTGGGCGAGCCGACCTGACTGCCGGTCAACGAAGCGGCGTAGGGGGACGTATCGACTCACGTGGAGGCACTCGAAAAGGGGGGAGTGCCGGCGGTGCGTGGAGGGTGGTGTGCACCGCTGCTGAACCCCGGCGTGGGTGGGGCAGCGGGTGTGGGGTGGTGCACCCGGGGCGGCGGGGAAGACGGTCGCCGCCCCGGGACGTGTGAACTCCCGGCGTCAGGTGGGTGGTTCGTCGTTCAGCCGGGTTCTTCGACGCCGGGCCGGCGCCGGTCGCACACCGACCGGTGCCGGCCCGGCGCTCAGCTCGGCCGCTCGGTGGTCAGGTGCTCCGGCCGGACCGGGATCCGGTTGAGCGCGAGGCCGGTGGCGTTGCGGATGGCGGCCACGATGGACGGTGTCGCCGAGACGGTCGGTGCCTCGCCGACCCCGCGCAGCCCGTACGGGGCGTGGGGGTCGGGCAGTTCGAGGATGTCCACCGGGATCGGCGGGGTGTCCAGGATGGTGGGGATGAGGTAGTCGGTGAAGGAGGCGTTGCGCACCTTCCCGTCCCGGACGATGATCTCCTCCATCACGGCGAGGCCGAGCGCCTGGGTGCAGCCGCCCTGGATCTGGCCGACCACGGACAGCGGGTTGAGTGCCTTGCCGACGTCCTGGACGGCGGTGAGCTCGACCACCTTGACCAGGCCCAGCTCCACGTCCACGTCCACCACCGCGCGGTTGGCGCAGAAGGTGTACTGGACGTGGCCGAAGCCCTGGCCGGTCTCCTTGTCGAAGGCCTCGGTGGGCCGGTGGTGGTGCTCGCGGGTGAGGTCGATGGCCTCGTCGCCGAGCAGGTCCACCATGGGGACCAGGACGCCGGCGCTCTCCGAGACGACCTTTCCGCCGGCCAGCGTGATGTCCCGGTGGCTCCAGCCGTAGCGCCGCCGGCCCTTCTCGATCAGCTCCCGCCGGACCGCCTCGGCGGCCAGCTTCACGGCGCCGCCGGTCATGTAGGTCTGGCGCGACGCGGAGGTCGAACCGGCCGATCCCACCTCGGTGTTGGCGGGGTGGATGGTGACCTGCTCGACGCCCAGCTCGGTGCGGGCGATCTGGGCGTGCACGGTGACGCCGCCCTGGCCGACCTCGGCCATCGCGGTGTGCACCATGGCGACCGGCTCGCCGCCGATGACCTCCAGCCGTACCCGGGCGGTGGAGTAGTCGTCGAAGCCCTCGGAGAAGCCGACGTTCTTGATGCCGACCGAGTAGCCGACGCCGCGGACGATCCCCTCGCCGTGCGAGGTGTTGGACAGCGCGCCGGGCAGCTGACGGACGTCCAGGTGCTCGGTGTCCAGCGGCGGCGGCAGCGGCATCTCCTTGGCGCGCCGCAGCAGTTCGGCCACCGGGGCGGGCGAGTCGATCCGCTGGCCGGTGGGCATGAAGTCGCCCTCCGACATCGCGTTCAGCTGCCGCAGCTCCACCGGGTCCATGCCCAGTTCGGCCGCCAGCTTGTCCATCTGCGACTCGTAGCCGAACGCGGCCTGTACCGCGCCGAAGCCGCGCATCGCGCCGCAGGACGGGTTGTTGCTGTACAGCGCGATGGCGTGCATCCCGACGTTCGGGATCACGTAGGGGCCGTGGCCGAGCGAGGCCGCGTTGCCGACCACGGCCGGCGAGGCGGAGGCGTAGGCGCCGCCGTCGAGCACGATCCGGCAGTCGGCGAAGACCAGCTTGCCGTCGCGGGTGGCGCCGTGCTCGTAGTGCATCCGCGCCGGGTGGCGGTGCACGTGGCCGTAGAAGGACTCGTCCCGGGCGTAGACGATCTTGACCGGCTTGCCGGTGTGCTGCGCCAGCAGGCAGGCGTGGATCTGCATCGAGATGTCCTCGCGGCCGCCGAAGGCACCGCCGACGCCGGCCAGGGTGAGCCGGACCTTCTCCTCGGGCAGGTCGAGCACCGGGGCCATCTGCTCGCGGTCGACGTGCAGCCACTGGGTGGCGATGTAGAGGTCGATGCCGCCGTCCTCGGCGGGCACGGCGAGGCCGGACTCGGGGCCGAGGAAGGCCTGGTCCTGCATGCCGACCTCGTAGTCGCCGCTGACGATGACGTCCGCCAGCGCCCGCACCTCGTCGGTCACGCCGAGGCCGGAGACCAGCCGCTGCTCGTGGCAGATGTTGCCGTAGGCGTGCGACTTGTACTCGTGCGGCTCGTGCACGTAGCCGTACGTCTCCGGGTCGAGGCACTGCTCCTCGGTGACGATCGGGGTGAGCACCTCGTACTCGACCACGATCTTCTTCACCGCGCGGCGGGCCGTCTCCGGGTGGTCGGCGGCGACCAGCGCGATCGCCTCGCCGTGGTACCGGATCTTGTCGATGGCCAGGGCGGGCTGGTCCTTGATCTCCAGGCCGTAGTACTTCGAGCCGGGGATGTCCTCGTGGGTCAGCACCGCGTAGACGCCGGGCACCTTGAGCGCCTCGGAGATGTCCACCGAGAGGATGGTGGCGCGGGGGTGCGGCGAGCGCAGCGCCATGCCCCAGAGCATGTCCTCGTGCCACATGTCCGACGAGTACGCGAACTCGCCCCGGACCTTGAGGTTGCCGTCCGGGCGCAGCGGCGAGCCGCCGATGCCGTCCTTGGACGCCTGGTTGATGTTCTGGAGGTTCTTCTGGCCCTGAATGGTCCGCGTGGTCACTGCCCACCAGCCTTCCCGGCGCACTTGCGGGCCGAGGCGAGCCGCACCGCGTCCATGATCTTCTCGTAGCCGGTGCAGCGGCACAGGTTGCCGGACAGCGCCTCACGGATGTCGTTGTCGCTCGGCTGGGCGTCGTGCTCCAGCAGGGCATCGGTCTGCACCAGCAGGCCGGGGGTGCAGAAGCCGCACTGGACGGCGCCGGCGTCGATGAACGCCTGCTGGACCAGGCCCAGTTCGCCGTTCTCCTCGCTCAGCCCCTCGACCGTGCGGACCTCGCGGTCCTGCACCTGGCCGGCCGCGACCAGGCAGGAGCAGACCGGGACGCCGTCCAGGTAGACGGTGCAGGAGCCGCACTCGCCCTGCTCGCAGGCGTTCTTCGAACCCGGCAGGCCGACCCGCTCGCGCAGGACGTAGAGCAGGCTCTCGCCCTCCCACACGTCGTCGGCCTCGACGGGCTTCCCGTTGGCGGTGAAAGTGACCCTCATGCCGCGCTCCTGATCTGCTTGCCGTAGTCGTTCCAGCACCAGGTGAGGGTGCGGCGGGCCATCACGGCCAGGGAGTGGCGCCGGTAGTCGGCGGTGCCCCGGACGTCGTCGATCGGCGAGGCCGCGGCCTTCACCAGCTCGCCGAACCGCTGGACCACCTCGGCGCCCAGCAGGTCGCCGGACTCCCAGAGCCCGCGCTCGGCGAGCACGCCCTGGAGGTACTCCTCGGCCTCGACGGCGCGGCGCGGCGTGGGGGCGGCCGAACCGATCCCGGTGCCCACGGTTCCGTTCTTCGGGTGCAGGGCGAAGCCGAACGCGCAGACCGCGATCACCATGGCGTTGCGGGTGCCGATCTTCGAGAACTGCTGCGGCCCGTCCGCCACCGGGATGTGCACGGCGCGGATCAGCTCGTCGGCCGCCAGGCTGTTGCGCTTCACACCGACGTAGAAGTCGTCGATCGGGATCATCCGGGTGCCGCGCACCGAGGCCGCCTCGACGAACACGTCCCGCCCGGCCGCCAGCAGCGCGGGGTGGGCGTCACCGGCCGGGGAGGCGCCGCCGAGGTTGCCGCCGACGCCGCCGCGGTTGCGGATCTGCGGCGAGCCGACGGTGTGGGCCGCCAGGGCGAGACCGGGCAGCGGGCCGGACAGCTCCTCGATGATCCGGGTGTACGGGACCGAGGCGCCGAGCCTCACGACGCTGCCGTCGTCGGACCATTCGGTGAGCTCGGTGATGCGGTTCAGATCGAGAATCGCGGATGGCCGGTGCACGTCGAAGTTCATCTCGACCATGACGTCCGTCCCGCCCGAGATGGGCAGTGCGGTCGGGTACTCAGCCTTCGCCGCGAGTGCCTCGTCCCAGGTGGCGGGCCGAAGGAACTCCATGCGGGTGTCTCCTCAAGTCTTCGCCGGCCGGGTGTCCGGCGGCGTGTCGCCCAGTGAACCCCTGTGACGCGGCCCACTGGCAGTCACCGATGGCATGAAGCCCCGGCTGTGGTCCCGCCCGGCATCCTGTACGTTCCTCTAAGGAGCGGAATCCCGCAGCCCAGGTGTTCACCGGGTGCTACCTACGACCGTAATCCGGCTGTGACGGAGGGGCTACGGACCCGTGGGCCGACCGCCCGCTGGTACGTAACACCGAGCACGGATGTTCGGGCACACTGTGTCCCCCGGACCGAGGACCCGGTCTCCCACCCGACCTCCTTCCCGATCCGATTCCCGCCCCGACTCCCGGTTACCTTCCCGGGTTCCGCCCCGGACTCACGTCCGATCTCCCCCGATCCCGCCCCGATCCCGCCCCGATCCCACCGATCGCCCCGATCCCGCCCGAAGGAGTCCTCGGATGCGCGTCCGTGACCTGCTCGCCCCCGGTGCCCCGCGACTGCGCCTGCTCGCGGCCGAGGAAGAGCTGGACCGGCAGGTCAGCGGCGTGATGACGACGGACCTGCAGGACCCCGGCCGCTACCTGCACGGCGGCGAGCTGGTGCTCACCGGCATGCTCTGGCGCACCGTCCCGGCCGACTCCGAGCGCTTCGTCCGGACCATCTCGGCCGGCGGCGCCGTCGCCCTGGCGGCCGGCGAGGCCGAGGTCGGCCCGGTGCCCGACGACCTGGTCGAGGCCTGTCGCCGGCACCGGATGCCGCTGCTGGCCGTCCCCGACGACATCGCCTTCGGCACCGTCACCGAGTTCATCGGCCGCCAGGTCTCCGCCGACCGCGCCGCCGACCTCGCCGCCCTGGTGGACCGGCACCGGCTGCTGGTCTCGGCGGCCGGCGGCGGCGGCCTGGACGCGGTACTGGACCTGCTCGGCGGCGACCTCGACCTGGACTGCTGGGTGCTCGCCCCCACCGGCGCGGTGATCGCCGGCCCGGTCGACCGGCTCACCGCCGAGGACCGCGACCAGCTGGTGCGCGCCCACCTCGCCGCCCAGCGCCAGCGCCGCCGCCCCCCGCACCGCGCCCGGCTGGCCGTCGGCGCCTACTCGCTGCTGCCCGCCGCGGCCTCCGCCGAGCACGAGGTGCCGCTGGCCGACTGGATGCTCGCGGTGGCCGGCGACATCACCGAATGGACCACCAAGCGCCAGCAGCTCGCCGAGAACCTGGCCCGGCTGGTCGCCGCCGAGCGCCACCGCCGGGACGAGGGCCGCCGGCTGCGCCGCCGCCTCGCCGACGAGGTGCTCGCCCTGCTGCGCCGCGACGCCGACCCCGCCGAGATCAGCCGCACCCTCTACGCCTCCTCGGCGATGGCCGCCCGCTACGAGAGCCCCGACCCCAAGTCCCCGGTGGAGGACGGTTCCTGGCTGGTGCTCAGCGCCGAGGGCACCGGCCTGCCCGAGGGCGCCGTCCGGGCCGTGCTGGAGGAGGCGCTCGGCACCGCCGGCGACCGCGCCCTGGTCGCCGGGACGGGCACCGGCGCCGTCGTGGTGCTGCCCGCCCTGGACAGCCCGGTGCCCGCCGACACCCTGCGCGACCTGCTCGCCCCGCTGGAGGCCGGGCTCGGCTCGGAGGGCCGGATCACCCTCGGCGTCTCCGCCCCCGCCTCCGAGGCCGGCGGCCTGCGCGGCGCCCTGGAGGAGGCCCGGCACGCCCGCCGGATCGCCGCCTCCCGGGTCGGCCGGGTCTGCGTCGCCGGCCCCGAGGAGCTGGCCTCGCACGTCCTGCTGCTGGCCGCCGTCCCGGACGAGGTCCGCCGGGCCTTCCGCAGCCGGCTGCTGGACAAGGTGATCGCGTACGACATCGAGCACCAGGCGGACCTGGTCCGCACCCTGGAGGCCTTCCTGCGCTCCGACGGCTCCTGGACCCGGTGCGCCGCGCAGCTGCACGTCCACGTGAACACCCTGCGGTACCGGATCGGCCGGATCGAGGAGCTGACCGGGCGTGACCTCTCCCGGCTGGAGGACCGGGTGGACTTCTACCTGGCGCTCGAACTGGCCTGACGGCACGCCTGCCCCGCACGCCGGGGCCGCCCTTCCGGCGCAGGAACGCGAGGGGCCCGCCGCGAAGTGATTCGCGGCGGGCCCCCGTCGTACGGCCGTCGGCTACTGCACCGGGATGATCGAGGTCAGCCAGGTGAAGGCGGACGGCACCATCTTCTTCCACTGCTCGGTGGTGTGCGGGCCGGTGCCCTCCTCGACCTGGACGGTGGTCGGGGGCTTGGCCGAGGTGCGGATCGCCTCGCCGTCCTCGAAGCCGTCGCCCTTGGAGCCGCTGATCAGCAGGGCGACCTTCGGCGGCTGCGGGGCGGCCTTGAGGATGTTGACCGGGTTGTTGGCCTCGCGCAGCTTGGCGTCCTTGCCGACCAGCGAGTCCTTCTCGTTCGCCGGGTCGTTGTAGCCGGACATCGCGATGGCGGCCCGGTACCGGTTGGGGTGGGCCAGCGACAGCTTGGTCGCGCAGTGCGCGCCGGCCGAGTAGCCGGCGATCGCCCAGCGGTCCGCGGACGGGTCGGCGCGGAAGTTGTCCAGCACCATCTGCGGGACGTCGCGGGTGATCCAGGCGTCCGCGTTGATCTTGCCGGGGATGTCCGTGCAGCCGGCGTCCTGGTTGCTGCCGAGCAGCAGGGTGCGCGGCGAGACCAGGATGAACGGGGCGACCTTGCCCTGCTGCATGAGCGGCTTGAGCTGCTCGGAGACCTTGAGCGTGCCGTACCAGGTGGAGGAGGAGCCCGGGAAGCCGGGGATCAGCTCGACCACGGGGAACTTCTTGTCCTTGAACGCCGGGTCGTTGTACTGCGGCGGCAGCCAGACCAGCACCTCGCCGTCGACGCCGGACACCTGGCCCTTGAGGTCGGTCTTCTGCACGTCGCTCGGGACGGCCGGGTCGTTCACGCCGCCGAAGCTCTGCTTGACCTTCGGCTGCTCCTTGGCGGCGTCACCGCCCGGGTTGCCGCCCTGCTCCGAGGCCGGCACCGGGGGCACCGCACGGACGTGGTTGCCGGTGCCGAGCAGGTCGTCCCAGTTGCCGTAGATCAGGTTGGCGTTGTTGACCATCACGAAGACCATCAGGACGGCGGTGACCTGGCAGAACATGATCATGACGATCCGGGACAGGGCCTTCACCGGCTGGGGGCCGGGGACCTTCCCCCAGAACAGCAACGCCACTGTGATGGACACCGGCACCAGGATGACGGTGAGGATGAAGAATGGCGTACCTGTCAGTTCCATCGAGTTCTCGTATCCGGCTCGCTCGCCGTCCGGGCCCCAGTCGCCCGAACGCACGTCAATGGCATCAGACGGCCGATAACCGATGATCGGTTGCCGTCCGAATCTGTGCGGAACCTGAGAGGAACATCACGTTCTCGTGATGAACCCCCTTCGGATCGGCGCCCAGTCTGTCACCCGGACGGATGTAGTCCGGACCAGATGTTCAGCGAACTTCCAGGAAAGGTCCCCCGGGAGACCTTACCTCCCAGGCCGATCGGGCCGCCGGGCGAGGCGGTGCGATCCCGCGCGGCCCGGCCAGGGAGACTATGGGGATGAGCATCACCCGCTTTCGCCCGTCACGCCGTTTGTGGCCCGTGTGCGCCGTCCTGGCCATCGCGGTCACCGCGGCCGCTTGCAGCAGTACCGGAGGCCGACGCGCCGAGGAGGCCCGCGCCAAGGCCGCGGCCACGGCCGGCAGCGCCGTCACCACCCCGCGGTGGAAGGTCGCCATGGTGACCCACGCCGGCGCCGGCGACGCCTTCTGGGACACTGTGCGCAAGGGCGCCGAGCAGGCTGCCGCCAAGGACAACATCACCTTCCTGTACTCCAACGACGCGCAGACCCAGAACCAGGTCCAGCTCGTCCAGGCCGCCATCGACCAGAAGGTCGACGGCCTGCTGGTCACCCTCGCCAAGGGCGACGCGATGGCCGGCGTCCTCGCCAAGGCCAAGGCCGCCGGCATCCCCGTGATCACCATCAACTCCGGCCAGGAGTTCTCGCAGAAGTTCGGCGCGCTCACCCACATCGGCCAGGACGAGACCACGGCCGGCCAGGCGGCCGGCACCGAACTGTCCTCGCGCGGACGCAAGAACGTGCTGTGCGTGATCCACGAGCAGGGCAACGTCGGCCAGGAGCAGCGCTGCTCCGGCGCCCAGTCCAAGGCCGGCGGGTCCTTCCAGGTGCTCTACGTCAACGGCGTCGACATGCCCGACGCCCGCGCCGCGATCTCCGCCAAGCTCCAGGCCGACCCGGCCATCGACACCGTGCTCACCCTCTCCGGTCCGATGGCCGCCACCGGACTCCAGGCCGTCCAGGACGCCCGCCGCCCCGTGGAGCTGGACACCTTCGACCTGGGCGGGCAGGTGGTGGCCGGGCTGAAGTCGGGCAGCGTCGGCTTCGCCGTCGACCAGCAGCCCTACCTCCAGGGCTACGAGGGCGTCGACCTGCTCTGGCTGTACCGCTCCAACCTGGACATGCTCGGCGGCGGCAAGCCGGTCGAGACCGGCCCGCAGATCCTCACCAAGGACGACGCCGACGCGCTCGCCGAGTACGTGGCGAGGGGGACCAGGTGAGCACCCCGGACCTCCTCGCCCAGGACGGTCTCGTGCAGGACCGTCCGGCCGCGCTGCGGCGCCTCCTCGCCAGGCCCGAGCTGGGCGCGCTGATCGCCGCCGTCGCGGTGTTCGTGGTCTTCGCCGCCGTCGCCGAGCCCTTCCTGCGGGTCTCCTCGCTGGGCACCGTGCTCTACGCGGCGTCCACCATCGGGATCATGGCGGTGCCGGTCTCGCTGCTGATGATCGGCGGCGAGTTCGACCTCTCGGCCGGCGTGCTGGTCACCACCGCCGCGCTGACCTCCTCGATGGTCTCCTACCAGTTCACCGCGGTGACCTGGGTCGGCGTCCTCGTCTCGCTGGCCACCACGCTGGCGATCGGCTGGTTCAACGGCTGGATGCTCGGACGCACCAAGCTGCCCAGCTTCATCGTCACCCTCGGCACCTTCCTGATGCTGACCGGCGCCAACCTGGGCATCACCAAGGCCGTCTCCGGCACCGTCTCCACCAAGGCGATCTCCGACATGGAGGGCTACGAGGCCTGCCGCAGGCTCTTCGCCTCCGAGGTCACCATCGGCGGACTGACCGTCAAGGCCACCGTCTGGTGGTGGCTGGGCCTCCTCGTGGTCGGCAGCTGGGTGCTGCTGCGCACCCGCTTCGGCAACTGGATCTTCGCCGTCGGCGGCGACGCGGACGCCGCCCGCGCGGTCGGCGTGCCGGTCGCCCGGACGAAGACCCTGCTCTACCTGGGCGTCGGCTTCGGCGCCTGGGTGCTCGGACAGCACCTGCTGTTCTCCTTCGACACCGTGCAGTCCGGCGAGGGCGTCGGCAACGAGCTGATCTACATCGTCGCGGCCGTCATCGGCGGCTGCCTGATCACCGGCGGCTACGGCTCGGTGGTCGGCTCCGCGCTCGGCGCGCTGATCTTCGGCATGGTCAGCAAGGGGATCATCTACGCCCAGTGGAACCCGGACTGGTTCAAGTTCTTCCTCGGCGCGATGCTGTTGATGGCCGCGCTGCTGAACGCCTACGTCAAGCGCCGGGCCGAACGGGGGCCGCGATGAGCAGCACCGAACCGACGAACGGCGCCCCGGTGGGTGGCGCGCCGGTGGGTGGCGCGTCGATGGGTGGCGCGCCGGTGGGGGCCGAGCTGCTCTCCCTGGAGGGCGTCGGCAAGAGCTACGGCACCGTCCGGGCACTCCAGGACGTCTCGCTGACCCTGCGGGCCGGCGAGATCAGCTGCGTGCTCGGCGACAACGGCGCCGGCAAGTCCACCCTGATCAAGATCATCGCCGGACTGCACCGGCACGACGAGGGCCGCTACACCGTCGGCGGCGAGGAGGTCCGCCTCGACTCCCCGCGCCAGGCCCTGGACCTCGGCATCGCCACCGTCTACCAGGACCTCGCCGTCGTCCCGCTGATGCCGGTCTGGCGCAACTTCTTCCTCGGCTCCGAGCGGGGCACCCGCCGCTGGGGCGGCCTGCGCCTGGACGCCGAGGGGATGCGCGCCACCACCCGCGAGGCGCTCGCGAAGATGGGCATCGACCTGCACGACGTCGACCGGCCCATCGGCACCCTCTCGGGCGGGCAGCGCCAGTGCGTGGCGATCGCCCGCGCGGTGCACTTCGGCGCCAAGGTGCTGATCCTGGACGAGCCCACGGCCGCGCTCGGGGTCAAGCAGTCCGGGGTGGTGCTCAAGTACGTCACCGCCGCCCGTGACGCCGGGCTCGGGGTCGTGCTGATCACCCACAACCCGCACCACGCCTACCTGGTCGGCGACCACTTCACCCTGCTCAAGCGGGGCCGGATGGCGGGCAGCCACCCGCGGGCCGAGATCGGCCTGGAGCAGCTCACCACCGAGATGGCCGGCGGCTCCGACCTCGCCGAGCTCTCGCACGAGCTGGCCCGTCCCACGGTGTCCGGCGCCCGTGACGCCGGCGCCCGTGACGCCGGCACCGACGAGTCCGGTGCCCGTGACTCCGGTGCCCGTGACTCCGACAACCGAGATCCCGACTCCCGTGAGGAGCGTCAGCAGCCGTGACCAGCCCTCAAGGCGGCACCCGGCCACCGGTCCTGCCCACCCTGCTCGGCCTCGGCCCGCGCGCCGAGCGCCGCCGCCGCGCGCTGCCCGCGGGGATACTGCGGCTGCCCACCATCGGCGTCGACATCGGCGGCACCAAGGTGGTCGCCGGGGTGGTGGACGGCGAGGGCAAGGTGCTGGAGAAGCTGCGCACCGACACGCCGGACAAGAGCAAGAGCGCCAAGGTGGTCGAGGACGTCATCGTCGAGCTGGTGCTGCAGCTCGCCGACCGGCACGACGTGCACGCCGTCGGCATCGGCGCGGCCGGCTGGGTCGACGCCGACCGCTCCCGGGTGCTGTTCGCCCCGCACCTCAACTGGCGCAACGAGCCGCTCCAGGAGGCGCTCAGCGAGCGGCTGCGGTTCCCGGTGATCGTGGAGAACGACGCCAACGCCGCGGCCTGGGCCGAGTGGCGCTTCGGCGCCGGGCGCGGCGAGGACCACATGGTGATGCTCACCCTGGGCACCGGCATCGGCGGCGCGGTCGTCCGGGACGGCTACGTCGACCGGGGCAAGTACGGGCTGGCCGGCGAGTTCGGGCACATGCAGGTGCTGCCCGGCGGCCACCGCTGCCCGTGCGGCAACCGCGGCTGCTGGGAGCAGTACTCCTCCGGCAACGCGCTGGTGCGCGACGCGCGCGAGCTGGTCGCCGAGGAGTCGCCGGTGGTGCAGCCGCTGCTGGCGCGGGCGGGCGGCACCGTCGAGGGCATCACCGGCCCGCTGGTCACCGAGGCCGCGCGGGAGGGCGACCCGGTCGCCATCGAACTGCTCTACGAGGTCGGCACCTGGCTCGGCGTCGGTATCGCCAACCTGGCCGCCGCGCTGGACCCGGGCCGGTTCGTCATCGGCGGCGGTGTCTCCGAGGCGGGCGACCTGCTGCTCACCCCGGCCCGGGACACCTTCCGCCGCACCCTCACCGGCCGCGGCTTCCGGCCGGAGGCCGCCATCGTGCACGCCGCGCTGGGCAACGAGGCCGGCCTGGTCGGCGCCGCCGACCTCGCCCGCCAGGTGGCCCGCAGGTTCCGCACCATCAAGCGGCGCCGGGTGGAGCGCAGCGCGCTGTAGGGCGGCGGCGAGACGGCGAGACGGCGAGACGGTGCGGGCGAACAGCTGACAGATTTCAGCGAACAGATTTCGTTTTCTGTTCGCTGAAATCTGTCAGCTGAAGTCTGAAGTCTGAAAGCTGAACTCTGACATCTGTCCGCCGCGCGCCGTCCGTCGCCCGACCGGCCCCCGTTTGATTCGATCTCGTCAATTACCGGCCGGTAGTGGCTCTTTGTGGTTGTCGGATCATCCCTCCTGTGGAACAACTGAGTTGACGTCGACTCAGGAGGAATCGGATGAGGGCGCTGACCCGTCTGGCACCACCCCTACTGCTCGCCACCGCGCTCGTCTGGTCCACCGTGGGACCGGCCGGCGCCGCGACACCGCCGGCGAAGGCCCCGGAGGCGGTGGGCTGGGGCGGAGCGGTGGCCACCGTCGACGCCGACGCCACCGCCGCCGGGATCGAGGTCCTGCGCAAGGGCGGCAACGCGGTGGACGCGGCGGTCGCCGCCGCGGCGGCCCTCGGGGTCACCGAGCCGTACTCCTCCGGCGTCGGCGGCGGCGGGTACTTCGTCTACTACGACCACGCCACCGGCCGGGTGCACACCATCGACGGCCGCGAGACCGCCGGCCGCACCGCCGACAGCGGACTGTTCCTGGAGGACGGGAAGCCGCTGGCCTTCGCCGACGCCGTCACCAGCGGCCTGTCCGTCGGGGTCCCCGGGACCCCGGCCACCTGGGACGCCGCGCTGCGCCGGTGGGGCACCCGCTCGCTCGCCCGCAACCTCGAACCCGCCGAACGGATCGCCGACAACGGCTTCGTCGTCGACGAGACCTTCCGCGGCCAGACCGCCGACAACCAGGCCAGGTTCAAGGACTTCCCGGCGACGGCCAAGCTCTACCTGCCCGGCGGCAAGCCCCCCGAGGTCGGCAGCGTCCTGCGCAACCCGGACCTCGCCGCCACCTACCGGCTGCTCGCCAAGGACGGCGTGAAGGCCTTCTACCAGGGCGCGTTGGCCGGGGACATCGCCGACACCGTGCAGCACCCGCCGGTCGACCCGGCCTCCGGCCGCAACGCGCGCCCCGGAAAGGTGGACACCGCCGACCTGGCCGCCTACCGGGTCCGCGACCAGGCGCCCACCCACGTCACCCACGGCGCCTACGACGTCTACTCGATGGCCCCCTCCAGCTCCGGCGGCACCACCGTCGGCGAGGCGCTGAACATCCTGGAGGAGGGCGGCGACCTCTCGACGTACAGCGGCACGCAGTACTACCACCACTTCCTGGAGGCCTCCCGGATCGCCTTCGCCGACCGCAACCGCTGGGTCGGCGACCCGGCCGCCGTCGACGTCCCCACCCGGGAGCTGCTCTCCGCGCGCTACGCCGCGTCCCGGGCCTGCCTGATCAGCCCCGACCACGCGCTCACCAGCCCGCTCGCCCCCGGTGACCCGCGCCATCCGGCCGACTGCGCCGACACCGGCCAGGCCGTCGCGGAGCCGTACGAGGGCCCCAACACCACCCATCTGACGGTCGCCGACCGCTGGGGCAACATCGTCTCCTACACGCTCACCATCGAGCAGACCGGCGGCAGCGGCATCACCGTCCCCGGCCGGGGCTTCCTGCTCAACAACGAGCTGACGGACTTCGACTTCGCCCCGCTCGCCCCCGGCGTCCCCGACCCCAACCTGCCGGGCCCGGGCAAGCGGCCGCGCTCCTCGATGTCCCCGACCGTCGTGCTGCGCGACGGCGAGCCGTTCCTCGCCACCGGCAGCCCGGGCGGCGCGACCATCGTCACCACCACCCTCCAGGTGCTGCTCGGCCGGCTCGATCGCGGCCTGAGCCTGGAACAGGCCATCGCCGCGCCGCGCGCCAGCCAGCGCAACACCGCCGCGACCCAGGCCGAGCCCGCCTTCCTGGCGCTGCCCGAGCGGGCCGCCTTGGAGGGCCTCGGGCACAGCTTCGCCGGCGTGGCCGAGATCGGCGCCGCCACGGGCGTGGAACGCCTCCCGGACGGGCGCTGGGTGGCCGCCGCCGAACCGGTGCGGCGCGGCGGCGGCTCGGCGGCGGTGGTCCGGCCCACGGGCTGAGGCCGTCCGGATTGTCAGTGCCGGGCGGTATGTTCGGGGTGGGCCTGCCTCGTGCGGGGCCCACCCCGTCCGTACCCCGTCCGTACCGAACCACCGGGAAGGCCGCCGCCGTGACCGTCCGCATCGCCACCTGGAACATCAACTCCGTCACCGCGCGGCTGCCCAAGCTCCTGGAGTGGCTGGAGAGCGCCAAGCCCGACGTGCTCTGCCTCCAGGAGCTCAAGTGCGCGGCCGACGCCTTCCCGTACGACGAGGTGCGCGAACTCGGCTACGAGACGGCCGCGCACGGCACCGGCCGGTGGAACGGCGTCGCCATCGTCTCCCGGCTCGGCCTGGAGGACGTCGTGCGCGACCTGCCCGGCCAGCCGGGCTACCTCGCCGACGGCGCCCTGCTGCCCGACGTCGAGCCGCGCGCCATCGCCGCCACCTGCGGCCCGGTCCGGGTCTGGTCGGTCTACGTGCCCAACGGCCGCGAGGTCGGCCACGCGCACTACCACTACAAGCTGGAGTGGCTGGAGGCGCTGCGCAAGGCCTCCGTCGAGGACGCCGCCGGCTCCCGCCCGTTCGCCGTCCTCGGGGACTTCAACATCGCCCCGAGCGACGAGGACGTCTTCGACGTGGCCGCCTTCGAGGGCCTCACCCACGTCACCCCGGACGAGCGCGCGGCCCTGGAGGCCCTCGACGGGATCGGCCTGCACGACGTGGTGCCGCGCCCGCTGAAGTACGACCGCCCCTACACCTACTGGGACTACCGCCAGCTGGCCTTCCCCAAGAACCGGGGCATGCGGATCGACCTCACCTACGCCAACAAGCCCTTCGCCGACGCCGTCACCGACAGCTACGTCGACCGCGAGGCCCGCAAGGGCAAGGGCACGTCGGACCACGCGCCGGTCGTGGTGGACCTCGACCTGTGAGCGCTGCCGGGCACCACGCCGTAGGGCCTTCCGCAACCCGGGCCGCAGGCCTGGCCGGGCGCCGTACCGGGAGTCACCCCAGGTCACGGGCCGTAACCCGAACGGTCCTGAGCGCTGGCTGAGCGCGGGGCGCGTGCCTACCGTCGGTGAATGACCGGGTGCAGTTGATCGAACCAGTGGACATGGGAGTCCCCGGCTGCGCCCGAGAATCCCGGAGGTTCCGGCATGCGCCCCACGCGTACGGCCGCCGCCGCCCTGATCGGCGCGACGGTGCTGACCGGTCTGACGGCCCCCCTCGCTTCCGCCAGGGACGGCGCGGCCTCGGTCAGCCCGTCCCAGGCCGCACCGGGCCAGACCGTGACGGTCACGGTCACCTGCGAGAAGTCCGAGAAGCCCGACGCCAAGACCATCACCGCCCGCTCCGCCGCCTTCGAGGGCGGCCCCGCGACCCTCACCCTGGGCTCCGACGGCAGGCACACCGGTTCCGCCCGGCTGGCCCCGCAGCACACCGGGGACAGCAAGGTCGACGGCACCTGCCCGGACGGCGGCGCCTTCTCCACCACCGTGACGGTCACCACCGTCGCGGCCACCACCCCCGACAAGGGCCTCGGCGACTGGGGCAAGGCGGCGGGGGAGTGGGCCGGTTCGCTGGGGCAGTCCGGTGCCGGCAGCCAGCAGGTCGCCCCGCACGGCGCCGTGCAGACCGGCCTCGGCGGCTCGGTCGCGGCGGACCCGGCGGAGCTGGCCGGGGGCCTCGCCCTGGTCGCGGGCGGCATCGGCGGCTTCTGGCTGCTGCGCAGGCGCGGTGCCTGAGGGCATCCGCCCGTCCTGTGCCCCGCCACCGCGCCCCGCCACCGCGGGCTACCGCTCACCACGGACCGACACCGCGCCGCCGGACCCTGACGGGACCGGTGGCGCGGCGGCGTACCCGGCGTGCTGCGGACGAGCGGGCGGGCGGCCCGTCAGACGGCCAGGGCCTCCGGGTGCGCGTCCGGCGCCGTCCCGTCCTCGTGCGCGAGGATGCCGGAGGCCAGCAGGTACTGGGCCAGCACATAGGTCGCCATGATCCAGAACTGATGCCCCGGCAGCTCCCGCCACTTCGCCAGCTGGGTGGCGATCAGCGTGTCGGAGAGCAGGAACAGCGCCCCGCCGAGCCCGGTCCGCCAGCCCAGCCCGGCCGAGGTGACGGCCGTCGAGGCGAGCAGCAGGCTGTAGCCGGCCACCGGCACCTTCAGGTCCCCGAGGTCCGGCCAGAGCTGTCCGACCAGGGCCACCCAGGCCGTCGCGTACGCGGCCGCGACCACCAGGGACCGGCGGCGGTCGGTGAGCGCGCCGCGCCGGACGAACATCGTCACGTAGCAGACGTGCGCCGCCGCGAAGGAGCCCATGCCGGCCAGGAACGCGGGGTCGTTCTTCAGCTGGAGCAGCACGTCGCCGCCCGCGCTCAGCAGCAGCGCCGGTGCCAGCAGCTTCGGCGCCTCCCGTTCGGCGGTCCCGGCCGCCGTCAGGCTGTGCGCGGCCAGCAGCGGCATCAGCGCGGGCTTGGTGGCGTTCCGCAGCACCTGGGCGCCGGACAGGATCGCGCCCAGGTGCGCCGCCGAGGCGGCCGCGAAGCCGCCCAGCAGGCCGTTGGCCGAACGCAGGCGCGCGCCGAGGACGGCACGGGTGGTCGTACGAATGCTCATGCTGGCGCGGCCTCCGACGGTCGGGCGGTGGGGGGATCCGCACTGACCCTAAGGGAGTCGAACGTACGGCGGAAGGGCGGGTTACCGGTGCGTAACCCGGGTGGGGCCCGGCGGATGACGAGCGGGCCGGCGGCATGCCGGAAGGGGCGGCAGCGGCCCGGGGGGCCGCGGACGGCCGGCGGGGCGGGCGAGGAGCGGAGGGCGGGCGGCCGCTTCGAGGGCTCTTGCGGAGACTTCCGCGGGAGGGCGGTTGCTGCCACCGGGTGACCCGGGCACCGTCTAGTCTGGATCCCGACATGGACCAGCAGGAGTACGCGGTCGGCGCCACCCGGGTGGCCGCCGGCCGGCCGGACGGACGTAGGGGCGGGGCAGGCCGGGGGACCGCCGCCGCCGTCCTCGCCGTACGCGAAGCCGCGCCGCCCGCCGGTACCGCTGACGTGGCACCTGGGATCCTCCGTGCGGGCGGTGCTGACGCCCCGCAGGCACCCGCTGTCGCAGCTGCCCCCGGAGGATCCGGCGGTCCCGCCGGCCTCGGTGGTCCCGGTGGCCTCGCCGGCCTCGGTGGTCCCGGCGTCCCCGAAGCCGCCGCTGCCCCTGAGTTCGCCGGTGCCCCTGAGCACGCCGCTGCCCCTGGGAGCGCCGATGTCGCCGGTGCCGCCGACGGCTCGGTCCTCTCGCCCGACCCGGGGCTGCTGCGGCTGGCCCACTGGTTCGCCGCCGCCGCCCCCGGCACCGCCGACGACCTCTGTACCGCCTCCTTCGGCCTCTACCCCGCCCGCCACCTCGGCGCCCCCGCCGGGCCCGCCGACCCGGGCGTCAGCTGGTGGCACGGCCCCACCGCCCACCCCGCCGCGGCCCCGCGCTCGCGCGAGGACCGCACCGACGGCGGCCTGCGCCGGGCCCGGCGCGACTCGGCCGCCCTGCCCGTCGTCCGGTCAGGCGCCAAGCCCGGCGGGCCCGGCAGGCACCGCAAGCCCGAACGCGCCCGCCCGCTGCCGGAGACGGCCGCGCCCGTACCGCCCGACGCACCCCCGGTCACGCAGGATCGTTCCGGCGAGGAACTCCCCACGGCCGAACGGCGGATCGCCGCCCGGCTGCTGCTCGCCCACCCGCTGGTCACCGCCTCCGGCCCGCACGCCGACGGCTTCCCGCTGATCCGCCGTCACCGCGACTGGCTCACCGAGCGCTTCGACACACTGCTCGGCTACCGCCTCGACGTCGGGCCCTGGCACGCCCGGCTCTGCAAGGCCGGGCTGGGCCCCGGCGCCGTCCGCCGGCTCGAACACCCCGCTACCGGGGCGCCGTTCACCCCCGGCGGCTACGCCCGACTCGCCCTGGCCCTGGCCCTGTTGGTCGACGCCCCGGAAAAGCTGGAGTACCGTCGGCTGCTCGACTCGATGCACGCCGCCGCGCCCGAGCTGACCGGTGACCTTGCCGCCGACCCGGCCGACCTCGACCTGGCGCTGGCCGCCCTCGCCGGGTGGCAGGTGCTCGGTGATCTCCCGGCCGGTCCCGCCGACGACTCCTTCGTGCTGACGGTGGACCGCGAACTCGCCCGCGCCGTCCCGGTCGGCCCGCCCGCCCTCGCCGACGACGCCGACGACCTCATCCGCCGCGCCGCCGAAGCCGAACCCGCCACCGCCGTGCGCCGCCTCCTCGCCGAGACCCCCGCCGTCCTCGCCGCCGACCTCCCCGAGGGCCACCGGACCTGGCTCGACGAGCACCGGCTCAGCGGCCCGGCCGTCCTCGCCGACTTCCTCGGCCTGGAGGCCGAACTGCGCGCCGAGGGGGTCGCCCTGCTCGACCCGGCCGCCGAACTCACCGACCTCGCGCTCCCCGGCGTCGGCACCCTCGCCCAGGCCGCGCTGCTGCTGGTCGAGCGGCTGGTCGAGGAGGTCCGCCCGCTGCCCGGCGAGACCACCGAGGGCGACGTCCCGATCCCCGACGCGCTGATAGACGGCGTCCTCGGCGACATCGCCGACGAGTTCGGCCTCCCGGCCCGCTACCTCTCCGACCGCACCGCGCTGCGCCGCGACGCCCTGGACCTCCTCCTCCGCCTCGGGCTGATCACCCCCACCCCCCAGCCCAAGCGGCCCCCGACCTGGCACCTCCGCCCGCACGCGGCCCGCTTCGCCCCCGCCCCCGACCTCCGGCCCGCCGCAGGCACCGGCCGCCACTCCCGCCCGCCGCGCTGATCCCGGCCCGGCTGGTCCCGGCCCGGCCTCCGGCCAGGAAACCCAGGCCAGGAAGCCCCGGTCAGGAAAAGCAGAAGCACCGCGCCCGATGGCAGGGCGGCGGTGCTGGGAGGGAAGGGGCGGTTACTTGCCGGCGCTGGCGCGGGCCAGGGGTCCGTGGTCGACGGTTTCCACCGTGGCGCCGACACCGAAGGTGCCGAGGGCGACGGAGCAGAGGACGGCGATGCAGGCGAGGAGGCGGCGGTGCCGCTGGGGGAGCGGGAAGCGCGGTTCCTGGTAGGGCGCCTGAGGGCTGGCGTTCATGACAGGGAGGTTTCCAGGACGGCGTGAACGGTCGGTACGCGCGGGTGAAGTCCGGACGGGGGTTTGGCGTCGGTTGGCCGCATACGCCCCACTCCTCGTGAATGGGGCGTATGCGCTGGTCAGCGCTCTGTGGTCCGGCCGGCGGCCTGCTCGGTGGCCCGCTCCGAGGCCCGGTCGCCGACCGCGACCCGGACGGCGTCCCGCAGGCCGTGCTGGGGGTGGAAGCGGCCCGGGCCCGCGGCCGGGTCCTCGCGGAGTTCCTTCACCAGCGAGACGCACAGCAGCAGCATCACCACGACGAACGGCAGGGCGACCAGGATGGTCGCGTTCTGCAGCGCGCTGAGCCCGCCGGCCAGCAGCAGGGCCGCCGCGACCCCGCCCATCAGGACGCCCCAGACGACCACCAGCCAGGTGCGCGGGTGCAGCGAGCCGCGGCTGGAGAGCGAGCCGAGCACCAGGGAGGCGGAGTCGGCGCTGGTGATGAAGAAGGTCATCACCAGCAGCACCGCGACGACACTGGTGACCCCGCCGAGCGGCAGTGCGCCCAGCATCTCGAACAGCGAGGCCTCGGCGCCCTGCGGAATCGTCGCGACCAGGTCGGCCGCGCCGGTGGAGGCCAGCCGGATCGCGGTGCCGCCCATCACGCAGAACCAGATCACGGTCGCCCCGCTGGGCACCAGCAGCACGCCGAACAGGAACTGCCGGATGGTGCGGCCGCGCGAGATCCGGGCGATGAAGGTGCCGACGAAGGGCGCCCAGGAGAGCCACCAGGCCCAGTAGAAGATCGTCCAGGTGCCGAGCCAGCTCTCGTCGGTGAAGGCCCCGGTCTGGGTGGACATGCCGAGCAGGTCGGAGAGGTAGCCGCCGACCGTGGACGGGATCGCGTCCAGCGCGAACACCGTCGGGCCGAACACGAAGACGAAGAGCATGATCAGCGAAGCCAGTACGACGTTCGCGGTGGAGAGCCACTTCACGCCCTTGTGCACGCCGGAGAAGGCGGAGAGCACGAAGGCGGCGGTCAGCGAGCCGATGATGACCAGCTGGGCGTTCTGGGTGTTGCGGACGGAGGAGATGTAGCCGAGGCCGTCGGCGACCTGGAGCGCGCCGAGGCCGAGGCTGGTCGCGGAACCGAAGACGGTGGCGAAGACGGCCAGCAGGTCGATGGTCCGCCCGGCCCAGCCGTCGGCGCCGCGCTGCCCGATCAGCGGGACGAAGGCGGCGGAGATCCGGTTGCCGCGCCCCTTGCGGAAGGTCGTGTACGCGAGGGCGAGGCCGCCGACCGCGTAGATCGCCCAGGGGTGCAGGGTCCAGTGGAAGAGCGAGAACTCCAGGGCCTGCTGGGCGGCGGCCGCGCTCTGCGGTTCGAGGCCGGAGCCGGGCTGCGGGGCGGCGAAGAGCTGGAGCGGCTCGCCGACGCCGTAGAACATCAGGCCGATGCCCATGCCGGCGCTGAACATCATGGCGACCCAGGCCAGGGTGGAGAACTCGGGTTCGTCGTCGTCACGGCCGAGCCGGATCCGGCCGAAGCGGCTGAACGCGAGCAGCACGGTGAGGACGAGGAAGACGTCGGCGGCGACCACGAACAGCCAGCCGAAGTTGTGCAGGACCCAGCGCAGCGCGGTGCCGGAGGTGCTGCCGAGCGAGTCCTGGGCGAAGACGCCCCAGGCGACCACCGCCAGCACCAGGACGGCGCTGATGCCGAAGACCGCCCGGTCGGTGGGGAGGGTGGCGGCGGGTTCGTCGGGCTCCTTCACGCGCTGGTCGGGCTGCGGCGGTTGGCTGCTCATCGGGCGGACCTCTCGACATGCGCGGACTCGATCTGTATGTCGCACTATGTCCAGTCCGTTCCGCGAGCGGCGGGAGGGCGCGCCGGGGAGACGGCGGGTGAGGACCTACGTCCCGTCAGGCCGCGTGCCCCTCGGCCGGGGCGTACGCGGTGGCGAGGTGGTGGGAGAGCACCCGGCGGCTGCGGCCGGGGTGTTCCGGGTCCGCCCGGGGCGCCACGGGGCCGTTTTCCGGCGAAGTCCGCCATCGGGCCGGGCAGTTCGAGCGGTTCGGGAGGTTCGAGTAGTTCGAGCGGTTCGGGCGGTGCGGCGGACGTCGCGGTGGTCACGTAGTGCTTCGGAGTGGCTACGCTGGGACTGTGGAGTGTGGTTCGGACACCGTACGAACGCCTCCGCTCGCCGGGGCGCTCGCCGTGCCCGCGTCGGCCGCGCCGGTGTCGCCCCGGGCCGGGTGGCCGTCGAGGAGGTGTCCAGGCCCCATGTCCGGAAACGTCCCGCCCGGAAACGTTCCGTCCGGCAGCACCCCGTCCGGCAGCACCCCGTCCGGCAGCATCCCGGTCGGCAGCACCCCGGCCGGAGGGGCCCCGCCCGGAACCATCGGGTCCGGCTGCGTCCCGACCGGCATCGTCAAGCCGCTGCCCGCCGAGTGGTTCGTCCCGCACGGCACCAACGCCGAGATGCGGTGGGACGCCCTGCGCGACGCCGGGGGCGGGGCCGCGGTCGGCCGGCACGTGCCGGTGGAGCGGTTCTTCGTCCGCAACCACACCGGTACCCCGCTGATCGACCCCGGCACCTGGCGGCTCAGGCTGTTCGGCAGCGGCCTGCGCGGCGGCCCGACGGCCGAGCGGCCGGTCGAGTTCGACCTGGCGGGCATCCGGGCGCTGCCCGCGACCCGGATCAGTGCCCTGATCGAGTGCGCCGGCAACGGTCGCGACTACTTCCGCCGCCAGCAGGGCCTGTCCGTCCCGGGTACGCCGTGGGCGCTGGGCGCCATCGGCTCGGCGCGGTGGCGGGGCGTCCGGCTGGCCGAGGTGCTGCGGGCGGCGGGGATGACCGCGGACGCCGTCGACGTGCTGCCGGTCGGGCTGGACGCGGACTACGTGCTCGACGGGGTCAACCACGGCCCGGTGCGCCGGCCGCTGCCGGTCGCCAAGGCGCTGGACGACGTGCTGCTCGCGTACGAGATGAACGACGAGCCGCTGACGCCCGACCACGGCGCGCCGCTGCGGCTGGTGGTGCCCGGCTGGGTCGGCATCGCCTCGATCAAGTGGGTCGGCGCCATCGAGGTCGCCGACCACCCGCTGCACTCGCCGTGGAACACCGACTTCTACCGGATGTTCGGCCCCGGCTACCCGTCCGGCGGCAGCGCTCCGCTCACCACGCAGGTGGTCCGGAGCGCTTTCGAGCTGGCGCCGGACGCGGAGCTGGAGGCCGGCCGGGGACACCGGCTGCACGGGCGCTCCTGGTCGGGCACGGCGCCGGTGCGCCTGGTCGAGGTGAGCACCGACGGGGGCCGGACCTGGCGGCCCGCCGCGTTGCACGGCGGGTCGCCCGCCGACGACTGGACGCGCTGGAGCATCGACTGGCACCCCGACCGGCCCGGCCGGTACGAGCTGCGGGCCCGCGCGACGGACTGTCTGGGCAACAGCCAGCCCGAACGGGCGGTGTTCAACCGGGAGGGCTACCTGTTCGGCGCGGTGGTCGCCCACCCGGTGACGGTGGTCCGAGCCCGGTTCGAGCCGTGTCCGAGTCCGTCCTGACCCCTGCCTGACCCCTGCCTGAGCCCCGTCCCGAGAGCCGGCCCGGCCCTCGGGACGGGGGTCAGCCGGTGGACTGGACCTCGTACGGGGCCGGGTACCGGGTCTCGTAGGGGGTCAGCACCAGCCGCACCACGTCCTCCAGCCGCCGACGGGCGTCCCCGAGGGTGGTCCGTCCGGTCACCCAGGCGGTCAGCTCGCCCTGCCAGGCGTGGGCGACGATGTGCCGCACCAGGTCGCTCGCGGCGGCGGGCACCTCGGCCGTCACCGCCTGGAGGGCGGTGCTGTCGGCCCGCGCCATGCCCTGGAGGGCCTCGCTGGCGAACGGATCGGTGGAGGCGGCCACGGCCACCCGCAGCCGCGCCAGCTCGGGCTGCCGCTGGTAGGCCCGCATGCCGCCCCGGACGAACCGGACGGCCCGGTCGGTGGCCCCGGGCCCGGCCCGGGGGCCGCGCAGCTCGGCCACCAGATCGGCCAGCAGCAGGCGATGCCATTCGGCGATCGCCGCCGCCAGGAGGTGGTCCTTGGAGGAGAAGTAGCGGTACGCCGTCCCCAGGGCGACTCCGGACCGCTCGCAGACCTGCTTCATCTGCAGTCGTTCGACGCCGATCTCGTTCACCAGGGCGAGCGCGGCGGAGATCAGGCTTTCGCGGCGTTCGAGCTGACGCGGAGACATCGCCTCCACCGGCCGTGGTGACAGGTCAACCTTGGTCACCCGCACCATGATACGGGCCGGGGCCGCTCAGGAGTATGACGCCGACCGGCCCCCTCCGTTCGCCCGTAGGTCACCCGGTCCGGCGCCGGTGCGACCGGGCCGGGGCGCGCCCCGACGCCGCACGCCCGACGCGAATTGTCGGACACTCCCTACGGCTGGCGGCGGATCAGCGCCTCCTGGACCGCCGAGGCGACCAGCCGGCCCTCGCGGTCGTAGAACTCGCCGAGCGCCAGGCCGCGGCCGTCCGAGGCGGACGGGCTGCGCTGGGCGAACAGCAGCCACTCGTCGGCCCGGAACGGGCGGTGGAACCACATCGCGTGGTCCAGCGAGGCCATCAGCAGGGTGGGCGGCTCGGTGCGCTGGAAGAAGTTCGGCTGCTCGTCCAGCCCGGCGGTGGAGGCCAGGGTCAGGTCGGACAGGTAGGCGAGCGCGGCGGCGTGCAGGAGCGGGTCGCCGTCCGGCAGGGCCGAGGCGGTGCGCATCCAGACGTGCTGCTGGAGCAGCCCGGGGACGGCCGCCGGCAGCCCGGGGGTCCCCGGCGGGACGAAGCGCACGTCGAGGTCCTGGAATCCGCCGGTGGCGGCGACCGTCCTGCGGACCTCCTCCGGCGCCGCAGCGACGGCGTCCGGCAGCGACTCCGGGGCGGGCAGCGGAGGCATCTCCCGGTGGCGGTCGGCGGCCGGCTCGGGGTGCTTGAGGGAGACGGTGAGGGAGAAGATCTCGTTCTTCCTCTGCATCGCCGTCACCCGGCGGGTGGTGTACGAGACGCCCTCGCGCACCCGCTCGACCAGGTAGTCGATCGGCCGGGTCGGGCTGCCGGGCAGCAGGAAGTAGCCGTGCAGCGAGTGCACCGGGCGCCGGTCCTCGCAGGTGCGCCCGGCCGCGACGAGTGCCTGCGCGGCGACGTGGCCGCCGAAGGCGCGCATCGGGGCTCCGGCGTGGCAGTAGCCCCGGAACGTGTTCTCGTCCAGCTGCTCGATCTCCAGCAGATCGGCGAACCGGGAGGTCGGCCGGGGGTCCCGGGCGGGAGGTGCGGGCGGTGCGGTCAGGTCGGTCACGAGCCCATAGTGGCAGAAGCCAACCGTGCGGTGGTGTGACGTGGATAACGCACCCGGGGTGCCGGCGGTGTATAGAACACGTTCCATTCCGGTGCCGCCCCGACGGATTGTCAGTCCCCTCACCTAGCGTGTTTGGCATGACGCAATCCGCACACGCGTACGCCTATCTCCGTCCGTCGGCCGTCCTGGACGGCGCCGACGGCCGAAGTCTGGACCTGGCCACCTCGGGCGGCGCCACCCCGCTCGGCGCCGCCGCCAACCCGCGCTTCTTCGCGGGCTTCCTGGCCGACCCGGCACCGGCCGCCGCCGCGCTGCTCGCGGTCGCGGACGTCGCCGCCGCGCGCTACTACCAGCCGCAGCTGCGCGCCTCGCTCGACCCGGTGGTCACCGCCAACGGGGACCGGCTGCGGTTCGAGTCCTTCTCCGGCTGCTGCGGCGTCTACGCCCGGCTCGACGTGCTGCGGGCCGGGCTCGACGGCGATGAGATAGGCCACGGCACCACCAACGTGGACGTCAACAACCCGCTGCGCGAGGCGCTGGGCAGGATCGGCCCGGCCGACCCGCTGCACCTCGCGGTCGGGCCGGACGCACTGGAGGTCACCACCTTCGACGGCCCGCTGGTCGAGAAGAAGGTGCCGCTGCCGGAGCGCTGGCTGCGCGGCTTCGCGGAGACGCAGGTCATCGCGGCCGGCTTCGAGTTGCGCGCCGAGCTCCCCGCCGCCGAGGCGGTCCGCTTCCTGCGCTCGCTGCCGCGCGGCGGGCGCGGCGGCGTCGGCTGGGTCGTCCCGGCCGGGCGCACGCTGCGGCCGACCACCCGCCCGCTGCCCGGCGCGGTCTGCCTGCCCGGGCCCGAGCGGCTGGTCGCGCTGCAGCGGGTGCTGCGGCACGCGCTCGCCCTGCGGGTGTACGGGCCGGTGGCCGGCGGGGGCCCGACCGCCTCCGCCTGGGAGGCGGTGCTGCCCGGCATGCGGCTCACGCTGACGCTGTCGCCCGACGCCTCCCGGGGCTTCTCCGGCGAGGGCGGCGTGCTCGACGCGCTCGCCACCGGGACGGCCGAGCAGGACGCCGACCTCGTCTCGGCGCTGCTCGCCTGGGAGCCGCGGATCGAGACCGGGGACCTCGCCGCGCAGTCCGGCCTCAGCCCCGCGCGGGTCCGCGCCGCGCTCACCCGGCTCGGCACCGCCGGGCAGATCGGCTACGACACCGCCGAGGCCGCGTACTTCCACCGACAGCTCCCGTACGCCGCCGGGCGCGCGGAAGCCGCCAACCCGCGGCTGCGGGCGGCCCGGGCGCTGGTCGAGGCGGGGGCGGTGCGGCTGGAGGACGGCGGGGCCACGGCCGTCGTCACGGTGGACGACCACATCCAGCGGGTGCGGACGGACGAGGCGGGGCGGCTGAGCTGCACCTGCCTGTGGTGGGGCAAGTACCGCGGCGGGCGCGGGCCGTGCAAGCACGCGCTGGCCGTCGGGATGGTGCGGGAGTCGGGCACGGAGCCGGGCGCGGGACCGGTGAACGGTACGGAGTCGGTGCGGGGTACGGAGTCGGCGAAGGGGGCCGGGGCGTGAGTGCGACGGCGGGTACGGACGTGGACGGGGCCCGGCCGGGCCCGGTCGAGGAGCTGTTGACGGCCGTCCGGTCCGGGCGGCTGGCGGACATACCGGCCCTGCTCGCCGAGCTGGACGCGGCGCAGCGGCGGGCCTGCCTGCCCGGGCTCAAGGAGCTGCGCAAGGAACTGCGCCAGGAGTGGTCCCAGGACGGGCTCGCCACCAGGAGCAGGCTGCTGGTGGCCGGGGCCGGGTGCCACACCGGCCCGGCGGGGGCCGCGGCCTGGCTGGCCGGCAGCGACTTCAACGTCCGCGACTGGGCCCGGAACTCGGCGCTCCACGTGGTCGTCGAGGCGCAGCCGCAGGAGTGGCAGATCGAGGTCGCCACCCGGCTGGCCGCCCGGCCCTCCCGGGCGTGGGGCTGGCCGATGTACCCGCTCGTCGAGTCCGTGGTCCTGCGGACGGGCTGCGCGGTGCCTAGCAGCGAGCCCTTCGTCCGGGCCTGGCTGGAACGCGCGCTCGACGGGGGCGGCCCACGCCCGACCCTGGCCGTGAAGCTGCGCACGGACCCCTTCACCCCGGTGCTGCTGCCCCTGGTGTTCGAACTCGCCGACATCGGCGGCTGGCTGACGATGAGGATGAGCCCGCGCCGCGGGGACGTCTGGACGGAGGCGATCGGCGAACTGGCCGCCGAGGGCGTCGTGGACCGGACGGCACTGCTCGACCGCTGCCTGGCCCGGCTGCTGCGCGGCGGCAAGCCCGCCGACCAGCGGGCGTTCCTGGAGGTGCTCGGGGAACTCGCGCCGACGCCGGAGGAGTACGCGGCCCGGGTGCGGGACGTCGTCGCGCTGCTGGACGGGCTGTCGGTGGTCGCCGGGCACGCCCAGGGGGTGCTCGTCGGCTTGGACGAGGCCGGACTGATCGGGCCCGAACTGCTCCCCGAGGCCTCGGCGGTGGTGCTCTTCCGGACCGAGAAGAAGCTGGTGCGCGCCCAGCTGGGCTGGCTGGACCGGGCCGCCCGGCGCGCGTCCGAGCGCTCCGGCCCGGTGGTGCTCGCCGCGGCCGACGCCTTCGGCCACGCGGACCCGGGCCTCCAGGAGCGGGCGCTGAACGTGGTGGCCCGCCACCTGAAGGCGGCGGGCGAGGCGGTGCTGCCGGAGCTGCGGTTCGCGGCCGAGGCGCTGAGCCCCGTCCACCACCGGCGGGCCGGCGACCTGTTCGGTGCGACGATCGGCGGCGAGGACGACGACCCGGACACCGGGTGGAGCGAATTCCTCCCGCCCGCCCCCGAGCCGGTCCCGCTCGGCGCGCCGGTCGCCTCGGCGGCCGAACTAGCGGAGGAGCTGTCCGCCCTGCTCGCCTCCCGTGACCCCGGAGTCGCGGCCTTCGAGCGGGTGCTGGACGGCCTCGTCCGGCAGGCCCACCTGGACAGGGAGGCGCTGACCGAGGCGCTGGAGCCGGTCCGCCGGGCGCACCCGTGGCAGGACAACGGCAACTGGGGGGACTGCACGCCGGAGGACGTCCTCTACGTGGCGGTGGCGGCCGCCGGCGAGACGGCGCCGCGGCGGTTCCGGGAGTACCTCGGCATCAAGGGGCGCTCCCCGCTGCGCGGCGCGCGCACCACCGTGCACGGGGCCGTCCTCGCCGTCCGGCTGGAGGAGGCGGCCGGGCAGCTGGGCCGGACCCCTCCGCCGTACCTGCTCGCCACCCCGACGGACGCCTCCGGCGCGCTGGACCCGGCCGTCCTGGTGGAGCGGCTCGCCGGGTACGAGGCGGCGGGCGTCGAACCGGGGGAGGCCGACCTGGCCCAGGCCCTGCTGCGGGTCGGCCCTCGTACGGACAGCGCGGGCACGGGCGGCCCGGGCGCCGACAACGCGGGTACGGACGACGCGGTGCTGAAGGCCGCCGGGGCGCTCGGCTCCCCGGCCGGGCGGCGGCTGGCGCACTGGCTGCGTACCGGCGGCCTGCCCGGGCAGCCGTCCGAGCGGGTGCTGTTCGCGCCCGGCAAGGGCCTGCGGCGCACCAATGTCCACGGGGACCGCTGGTGGGAGGACGTCGAGCGGATCGCGGTCGCCCAGCCGGGTATCGGCACCGGGCCGGAGGGGCCGGCCGGCGAGCGGCTGCCGGCCGAGTTCCGGGCGCTGCTGGACGGCACCGAGCCGAGCGTCGCCCGGGCCCGGAAGGTCTACGACTGGAGCCGGCGGCCCGTCGCGCACTGGTTCGCGATGCTCCCCTGGCACCGGGAGGAACTGGCCGCGCGCTGGCTCGACCCCTTCGCCGAGGGCGCCGACCGGGACGAGCGCGGCGCCGGCCGGCACCTCCCGCTGCTCGCCGAGGCGGGCGGCCCGGCCGGGCTCGCGCTGCACCTGGCGCTGGCCTACGGCCTGGGTGCCCGGCACGCCGAGGACCGGACGGCGTCCGTGGACGCGCTGCTGGTGCTGGCCGCGCGCGGTGGACTGGACGGCGAGCTGCTCGGCCGCGAGCTGGGCGGGCTGGTGGCCTGCGGCACGGTCTCGGCCACCCGGTCGGGTGCGGCGCTCACCATGGCGGCGGAGACCGGCGCCCGTGCGACGGTCTGGTCGGTGCTCGAGGCGGCGCTGCCGGGCCTGCTCGATACGGCGGATCCGTCCCTTCGAGGGCTGGGCGACCTGGTCGCGCTGGCCGCCGACTGCGCCCGGCGCACCGGAGCCCGTGGGCCGGTGGCCGAGGTGACGGCGGTCGCGGAGCGGGCCGGAGCGGGCCGGGTGGTCAAGGAGGCCCGGGTCCTGCGGGACGTCCTCGCGGGCGACGGCTGACACAGCTGACGGATGACGGCGGACGGATGACAGGAAACAGATGACAGAAAACAGATGACAACTTTCAGCGAACAGATTTTGAAATCTGTTCGCTGAACTCTGTCACCTGTTCGCCCGCCTCCGCCGCCTCTGCCACGTCCGCCACCGCCGCTACCTCCGGCGCCACGGCTGGAGCAGCGGAAGCCGCGGCCTCCGTCTCGGGGGCCGCCCCGGCCACGGCCGCCCGCTCGCCGAGCAGCGGCTCGATGCCGTGCGGGGCGACGGCGACGGCACGCCACCAGAGCCGCAGGGCGGGCGGGGCGGCAGGCTCGAAGGGCTTGCCGGGGCGGGGCATCGCCAGCCGGGCGCCGAGCGCCTGGGCGGCGGTGACCACCCGCTCGGCGGGCTCCTCCCACGGGTGCAGCGCGAGGTTGAACGTGCACCAGTGGATTGGCAGCAGCAGCTCGCCGCCCAGGTCCAGGTGCGCCCGGACGCCCTCCTCGGGCGTCATGTGTACCTCGGGCCAGAAGTCGCTGTACGCGCCGACCTGCACCATCGTCGCGTCGAACGGGCCGAGCCGGCTGCCGATCTCGGCGAAGCCTGGGAAGTAGCCGGTGTCCCCGCTGTGGAAGATCCGGTGCCCGCCGCCCGACACCACCCAGGAGGCCCAGAGGAACAGCGAGCTGGTGCGCGGGCCGCGGCTGCAGTAGTGGCGGGCCGGCGTGGCGGTCAGGGTCAGTCCGGCGACCTCGGCCGACTCCCACCAGTCCAGTTCGACGATCCGCCCGGCCGGTACGCCCCAGTGCTCCAGGTGGGCCCCGACCCCGAGCGGGACGGCGAACACCGCGTCCGTCCCGATCAGGGCCTGGACGGTGGCCATGTCCAGGTGGTCGTAGTGGTCGTGGGAGACGACCACGACGTCCACCGGCCCGAGTTCGGACAGCGGCAGCGGCACCGGGTGCAGCCGCTTGGGCCCGGTCCAGCCGAACGGGGAGCAGCGTTCGCCCCACACCGGGTCGAGCAGGACGCGGCGCCCGCCGATCTCGGCGAGCACGGTGGCGTGGCCCAGCCAGGTCAGCCGGAGCCCGGACTCGGGCGGCGCGGCCAGGTCGGCCGGGAGCAGTCGGTGCACCGGTACGGCGGCGGCGGGCATCCGGCGGGTCTTGTCCCCGGTCAGCTGGGCGCGGGTGATCTCCAGCGGGCTGCGTTCGTACACCAGGCGCCGGGTCGGCACCGGGTTGCGGAAGGCGCCGTCGGCGAACTGCGGGGAGCGGCGGATCCGGGCCAGTCGTTCGCCCCGGGGTTCGGCCCCGAAGGCGTCGGTGCGGACCCGGTGCCAGGCGGCCCGGGGCAGCCCGGCCAGTCCGGGGACGGCGCGGTCGGTGGCGGGTCCGGCGGGGGGTGGGGCGAACTGCGAGGACAGACCGGCGAGGCGGGCGAACCAGGGGACTGGGCGGGGCACGGCTCCTCCAAGGACGGTCACGGCTACCGGGTATGCCCGGGGCGCGTACCGCAGCGGCGGCCGGGGCTACTGCGATACGACAACCATCTCGTCGGAGATTACTCGCCGTGGGCCGTCCGGACCTGGTGGAGGGCCCTGCACGGTCCAATCGGCGTACCCCGGCCGCCTGGCGCGGTCGAAGCCGCGGTCGGAACCACGGTAGGAACCACGGGCGGAACCCGGGCGCGCGGCGCTCAGGCGTAGAAGCGGGTGATCGTCTCCGCGACGCAGTGCGGCTTGCTGCTCCGCTCGCTGGTGACAGTGAACCGCACCACGACCTGGACACCGCCCGGCACCTCGGTGGCCGAGACCAGTTCGGCGGTGGCCCGGATCGCCGTGCCCACCGGTACCGGCGCCGGGAAGCGCACCTTCTCCGAGCCGTAGTTCAGCGCCATCCGCACGCCCTCGACCGCGTAGCACTCCTTGGCGAGCACCGGGATCATCGACTGGGTCAGGTAGCCGTGCGCGATGGTCGACCCGAACTGGCTCTCCTTGGCGCGCTCCGGGTCCACGTGGATCCACTGGTGGTCGCCGGTCGCCTCGGCGAACAGGTCGATCTGCCGCTGTTCGATGGTGTGCCAGGCGCTGGTGCCCAG
Organism: Kitasatospora sp. NPDC056446; assembly: GCF_042796115.1. Lineage (NCBI taxonomy): Bacteria > Bacillati > Actinomycetota > Actinomycetes > Kitasatosporales > Streptomycetaceae > Kitasatospora > Kitasatospora sp. NPDC056446. Next base: position 126,998 of record NZ_JBHTRF010000006.1, read on the forward strand.
TTCGGTGCCGACGGCGGCGGTCAGGTCGGCGAGGGAGGCGAAGGTCGTCACGGTGCGCTCCTGGAGGGGACGGGCCCGGGGAGGGGTCAGGACGCCGGAAGCGTATGCCTACCCACCGGTATCTGTCAGGAGTCCGGATCTGTCAGGTGCCCGAGGAGGAGCGCTGCCCGGGGCCGGGCCGGGCCTTCCCGAGGACGGCACTGGGCCTGACGGGGCGCCGTCGCGTCACGGCCGCAGCGCGGTGCGCCCCGGGGCGCCCAGCCCGGTCGGGAACAGCCGTCGGCCGCTGACCAGCTCCGGCACCAGGGCGACGAACAGCGGCTCCGGGTCGCCCACCCACGGTCGCAGGCCGGAGCGCAGCACCCGCCGTACCTGGTCGGCGTCGCGCACCACGTCGGCCCGCCCGTGCACCAGCACGCTCCACCCGGTGCGGGTGACCGGGTCCAGCAGGTCGGCCTGGAAGGCCACCACCGTGCCGTCGAGCCCGCGCGCGGTGGCACTTCCCCGGCGTACGGCGAGCACCAGCCGCCCGTCCAGGACCTCGAAGGAGACCGGCAGGACGGCCGGCAGTGCGTGCTCGGTGTACACCACGCGCCCGACGGGCACGGTGCTGAGCAACCGTAGGCATTCGGCCTCGCTCAGGGTTTCCACACGGTCCTCACGCTCCATGCGTCCGATCGTCCTCGGTCGGCGCCCGTGTCGATAGGGCCCATGGTCCCTGGGCGGACGGGCCGGGAGCCCCGTCGGTGGCCGTCCGGGCGGTAGCCTGCCCGGCGGCGGGCGGCGGCCCCGGGTGCGCCGGGGCCGGGCAGGAGGGGGAGCGATGGCGGGCGGGGTCGATCTGGTGGTGATCGGGGCGGACGGCGGGCCGGACCGGGCGTTCGGCGGTTCGGCGCTGGCGCCGGACGGCGCGCGGCTGCTCGCCGAGGTGCTGCCCGGGATGTGCTTCGACACCGGCGCGGCGGGCTGCCGGGTCACCACGGCGCCGCCGGACGCGGACGCCAACGCGATGCTCACGGCCGTCCGGGACGCGGCGCAGCACCCCGGCCGCTGGCTGGTGGTCTGTCTGGTCGGCCAGCTGGTGGCCGATCCGCGCGGGCGCCGGCTCGCCCTGGTCACCGCCGGCAGCACCGCCGACAACGCCTACCGCCGGGGTCTGGCCTGGGACTGGGTCGTCAGCGCGATGGTGCACGGCGACCAGGAGGAGGCGCTGCTGCTGGTCGACGCGGTGGCCGACCGGGACACCTGGTCCGCGCTGGAGCGCGGCGGCGAGGACAGCGCGGGCGAACTGCTGAGCTACCCGCGGGTCCCGCTGTGGGGCCGGATCGGCCGTTTCGTCCCGGGCAGACGCGGCCGGGACTCCGTACTGCCGGGCGGTGAGGGCTCGTTCAGCCGGGCCCTGACCACCGTCCTGCGCCACGGCGTCCCGGGTGCCCCCGCGGCCGTCGCCCCGCTGGATCTCCAGCCGGCCGTCGGCGCGCTCACGGACGGCGGAGAGTCGGCCGGTAGTTCGGGTGCGCCGGGCGCGCGCCTGCTCGTTCCGCCGCACGGCGGGCGCCTGTTGATGCGCAATCGGGCCGCGGTTCGGGGCGCATTGGCCGGATTGTCGCTTTCCGAAGAACTGTTGGCCGTTCTGTGGCGGGAAAGTGCCCCGACGGAACCGCCTTCCGCGTAAGGTCAGGTGGCCTGAGGTGTTGCCGTGATGGGGTGGGTTGGCGAAGAATCGATCCCCAGCGGAAAGGCCGGCAAGACAGCGGAATTCTTCTGGCGGCCGTGGATCACGGATCGGATCGGTCGCGACGAGGTGGGGCGATGCGGCAGCGCGGAAATGTGTTGCGCCCTGGGGCGGTTGGGGTCTCAGGGACGGTGCTGGTGTTGCTGCTCGGCGCTTGTGCGAGCGGTGGTGCCGGCGGTTCCGTCGATCGTCTCGGGACGGCCGCGCCCACGGTTGCGGGAGTGGCTCCGGTAACTCCTTCGAGTGGTTCGTCAAACGCCGTGATCGCGCCGACCGAAGGCCCGGAAGGTGCCATGGGCCGACTCGCCCTGAGGAGCTATCAGGACTGGTGGCAGGCCCAGGCGGAGGCGTTCTCGGGTAAGGATCCGGACGGATTCGCGTTGGAGCAGTACTCCTCCGGGCGCGCACTGTCCGACACCCTCGTCGGCCTGCGCCAACTCCGCGACGCCAAAGTGGTGATGACCGGCACGCCGCGCAATTCGCCGGTGGTCAGGTCCGTCGACCTGAAAACCGATCCGCAGACCGCCGTGATCGAGGACTGCGTCGACGTGACGGACTGGCACCGCGTGGACGCCGTCTCCGGGGCCGGGAAGGATCCGGCGTCGCGCCTGAACCGCTACGTCGCGACCGCGTCCCTGCGCATGTTCCAAGCACATTGGCTGATCTACGAGTTCACTCGGGAGGTGGACCGGACATGCTGAACGCGCGGAAACCGGCCCGGCGAATCGCGGCCGTGGCGTCGATGACCGCCGGGTTGATGCTGTGCTCGGCCGTGACCGCGACGGCGGACGAACCGCCGAGCGGCGGGGCCGAGCAGTGTTTCCCGAACGTGATCTGCGCGGGCGCCAATTCCGGCGGAAAGACCCCGGTGCCCGGATCCACCGCGCCGGCCGGCGGCGGGGGCGGCGGCTCGGACAGCGGGCCGCAGGTCTGCAGCTACCACGGCGTCCCGTGGGCCTGCCACGACCCGCAGTGGGGCTGGTTCGACAGCGGCCAGGGCTGCTACTTCCGCCCGCTGGACAACCCGCCCCCGGCGGGCGCCTCCGAGTGGGGCGGGCACGACCCGAAGGACGGCGCCCTCTACTCGAAGGTCTGCCCGCAGACCGGCGGGGGCCAGGACGGTGCCGAGGTCGTCTTCATGGCCAACGGCCGGCCCGGGCAGGCCCCGATCGACCTGGCCAGGCTCAAGCAGCAGGCGTTCGACCGGGTCGCCTTCCCGCAGCCGAAGGGCCGGGTCAAGCCCGACGGCACGGCGGTGGTGAACTCCCCGGTCTGGCTCTGGGCGGAAGGCGCGGTGCCGCCCAAGCCCGGTGTCGCCGAGATCCCCGGTGTCATCTCGGTCACCGTCACGCCCAGGCTGGTGAAGGCAGACTGGGACTTCGGCAACGGCCTCAAGACCACCTGCGCGACGGCCGGCACGCCCTACGACGACACGTACGGCCCCGCCGAGTCCCCGGACTGCGGCTACCGGTTCACGGTGGGGTCGGGAACGCGCAAGAGCGGCGTCTTCGACGGGACCGTGACCACGTACTGGGAGGCCGACGTGGTCGTCACCGGGCCGAACCCGGACAAGTACACGCTCAAGGGCATCAGGCGGCAGAGCGCGGTCTTCGCGCTCAGGGTCGCCGAGATGCAGGTCCTCAACTGACCGCGCCACGGCGGCGATCCGGCCACTGACGAGCCAGAGACGATCGAGGGAAGGGCGAAGCCCGGTGGAGAACCGTACATTCGCGACGCCGGGATCCGGCACGCCCGCGGGCGCCGTGGCGTCCGTGGCGCTCCCGGAGCAGCAGGAGCAGGGCGGCGGCCCCGGCAAGGGCCGGGGGCGTGCGACGCCGCACGCCCCAGCGCGGACCATGCGGGCGAGGCGGCGGCGCCCGGCCGTGCTGGCGATGGCGGTCGCGCTGATCGCGGCCGGCGGGCTGGGCGGCGCCGTCCTCTACAACAGCACCGGCCAGCGGGTCGCGGTGCTGGCGCTCGCCCGGGACGTGCCGTGGGGTCAGGTGATCACCGAGGACGACCTGGTGGTGGCCCGGATCGCGGGGGACCCGGCGCTGCACCCGGTGTCCGCCCAGGACCGGCTGAAGGCCGTCGGCAAGCGGGCCGCCACCGACCTCAAGCGCGGCGCGATGCTCACCAGCGGCGACGTGGCCGAGGGCCTCACCGTGCAGCCCGGGCAGATCGTGGTCGGCGTGTCCGCCAGGCACAGCCAGTTGCCCGCCAGCCGGCTCCAGCCCGGCGTGCAGCTGGTCGTGGTCTTCACGCCCGACAACGGCCGGCCCGACTCGCTGCCCGCGACGGTGATCACCGTCGGCCGGGTGGACACCGACGGCAGCCAGGTGATCGACGTCGCCGTCGGCATCGCGGACGGGCCCCGGCTGGCGCAGTGGGTGGCGAGCGGACGGATCCAGGTGCTGCTGGCGCCGCGCGGCGCCGCGGCCGGCGGTTCCGGCGGCACCGCGCCCAACCCGGCACCCAGCGGCTCGCCCGCCGCCGGAGCGCCCTCCTCCGCCGGGACCGGTACGCCCGGGACCCCGGCCGCGACAGGAGGCGCCTGATGGCGGTGATCGCGGTGGTCGGCGGCCCGGGCGCGCCCGGCGCGACCACGACCGCGCTGGCGCTGCTGCTGGCCTGGCCGCTCCAGCCCGGCCGACGGGTCCTGCTGGTCGAGGCCGACCCGGACGGCGGCGCCGTGCTCGCGGGCGCCCTGGAGGGCCGGGTCGAGGCCGTGTACGGGCTGCGCAACCTGGCCGTCGCCGACCGGCGCGGGCTGCTCGTGCAGACCATCTGGGAGCAGCTGATCGACCTCTCACCCGACGGCGACGGCCACCGCCTGCTGCTGCCCGGACTGACCGACCCCACCCAGGCCCCCGGCCTCGCCTACACCTGGGAGCCGCTCGCCGAACTCCTGCACGGCATCGAGCAGCAGGGCTACGACGTCATCGTGGACCTCGGCCGCTCCGGCGCCACCGGCGCCAGCGGGGTGCTGGCCCGCCGGGCGGACGTGGTGGCGATGACCGTCCGGACCACGCTGCGCGGGCTGAGCTCGATCCGGCCCCGGCTGTCCGCCCTCACCGAGGACCTCACCTCCGGCGGCACCGGCGCGGACGCGCTCGGGCTGCTGCTGGTCGACGAAGGGCCGTACGCGCGGGCGGAGGTGTCCCGTGAACTCGGGCTGCCGGTGCTCGGGACGCTCCCGTACGCCACCCGGACCGCGAAGGTGCTCTCCGACGGCGGCGACACCACCGACCGGCGGTTCATCCGCTCGGAGCTGATGCGGACGGCGCGCTCGGCGGCGGACGAGGTGCAGGCGCTGGTGCGGCGCCGGCGGCAGCGGCTCGCGCCGGGCAGCGAAGCGGGGGCGGCGGGCCAGGCCCCGGCCCTGACGGCACCGGCGGTGCCGGTACCGGTGCCGGCTCCGGCGCCGGTGGGCGGTGCGGTGACGGGTGCGTCGGTCACAGGTACGTCGGTGCCGGGTATGTCGGTGGCGGGCCCGGCGACGGCGGTCGGCCCGGTGGCGGTCGGTCCGGTGGCGGCCGCCGTGCCGAATCCTCCGACGCCGACGCCCGCGCCGACGGGGTACGAGACCACGGCGTACGAGCCGGCGGCGTACGAGACCACGGCGTACGAGCCGGCGGGTTACGAGCCGACCGGGTACGGGCAGGCGTCGTACGCCCAGCCCTCGTACGGCCGCCAGGAGCCGTCCTACGCCCAGCCCGCGCCCGCGCCGACCCCGTACGGTTCGGCGGTGTACGGGCAGAGGAGCGCGTACCCGCAGCCGTCCTACGGCCCGGTGGAGGCCGAGCCGCCGTCGTACGCCCCGCCGTCGTACAGCCCGCCCTCGTACGCCCCGCCGCAGCCGGTCCCGCCGGTGATCGTCACCGGTCCGGTGGCGCCGCTCGCAGGGCTGGCCCCGCAGCCGGCCGCGCCCGCGCCGTTCCCGGCGCACGTCCAGCAGCCCCGGCCGGCCGCACAGTCCGGGCAGTCCGGGCAGGCCGGACAGGCAGGACAGTCCGGGCAGGCCAACCCCGGCGGCCCAGGCGGGCAGAACCCGCTCCAGCAGACGACAGTGACGGACGATCAGGTGCCGATGGACGGTCCGTACCCGTACAACCCCGGGGAGGTGCTCCGTGCGCGGTAGCCCCCTGCACCAGCGTCCGGGCTCCGACCCGGCCGCGCTGCCCTGGACCGCACCGGCGGCGCCGACCCCGGCCGCCGTGCCGATGACCGGGCCGGTCACCGGCCCGGTCGCGCCGCAGGCCTTCACGCCGGGGGCCGTCGTCCCCGGGCCCGTCGCACCCGGCGCGGCCGGGCCGACCGCCGTGCCCTCCCAGCTGCCCTCGCTGGACGTGCGCGGCGCCGCCACCCGGGCGGCCGTCGACCCGCAGGTCGCCCGCGAGCTCAAGCGCCAGGTCGCGGCCGAACTGCACCAGCAGATCAGCCGGTTGACCACCTCCTCCGGCTCCGAGCCGGACCGTGCCACCCGCCGCCAGCGCGGCCGGGCGCTGATCGAGGAGTCCGTCGCCCGCTGGTCCGACGCCTACGCGCAGACCCACGGCATCCCGCCCACCCGGGAGCAGGACCGCGCCCTCGCCGAGGCCGTCTTCGACCTGCTCTTCCGGGCCGGTCGGCTCCAGCCCTTCCTGGACGACCCGGAGATCGAGAACATCCTGATCAACGGGTGCGACGACGTCTGGGTCTCCAAGGTGCACCAGCCGCTGCGCCAGGTCCCGCCGGTGGCCGACAGCGACGCCGAACTCGTCGAGCTGCTCCAGGACCTGGCCCGTCAGCACGGCGGTGGCGAGCGCAGCCTGTCCACCGCCAGCCCGACCCTGGCGCTGCGCCTGGAGGGCGGCATGCGCCTCCAGGCGCTCACCGAGGTGACGCCCCGCCCGTACGTGGCGATCCGGCGCCACCGGGTGGCCTCCGCGACGCTGCCCGAGATGGTCGAACTCGGCACCCTGGACAGCACCCTGGCCGTCTTCCTGGCCGCCGCGATCCGGGCCCGCAAGAACGTGATGATCACCGGCACCCAGGGTGTCGGCAAGACCAGCCTGCTGCGCGCGATGGCCGCCGAGATCCCGCCGGACGAGCGGATCGGCACCCTGGAGTCGGAGTTCGAACTCTGGCTGCACACCCTCGGGCACCTGCGCCAGGTCGTCCCGATGGAGGCCCGCGAGGGCAACGGCGAGCGCGTCGAGGGCCGCCTGGCCGGGGAGTTGACGATCGGCGACCTGATCCCGGCCGCCCTGCGGATGACGCTGTCCCGGATCATCGTCGGCGAGGTCCGCTCCGGCGAGGTCGTCCCGATGCTGCGGGTGATGACCAACGGCGAGGGCGGCTCGATGTGCACCCTGCACGCCCGCGGCCCGCACATGGTGGTCGACCGCATCGCCGAACTCTGCCTGGAGTACGGCTCGCACATGACCGACTCGCTCGCCTACCGGCTCACCGCCAACGCCCTGGACCTCATCGTGCACGTCACCATGGTCGACGAGACCGCCGTCGGCGGCCGCCGGCACCGCTTCGTCTCCCACGTCCTGGAGGTCACCGGCCTCGGGGAGAGCGGCCGGCCCGCGCTGAACACCGTCTTCGGCCCCCGGCCGGACCTCGGCGAGCCGCGGGCCGTCCCGCACACCCCGCCGCAGTGCCTGGACGACCTGCGCCGGGCGGGCTTCGACGCGTCCCTGCTCGGCTCCCGGTACGGGAGTTGGACCACCCCCCTGCAGCTGCGGATCGGCGGTGGCGCGCGGTGATGCTGCTGTTCGCCCTGTGCGGGCTGGCGGTCACGGGCGGCCTGGTCGCCCTGGTGGCCTGGGCGCGCGGCAGCGAGCCCGTCGACGAGGACGCCGAGCCGCGGACCGGTCCGCTGGCCGGGCGCGTCCACGTGTTCTGGTACGGCGCCCCCGGCTCGGCCGCGCCGCGGATGGTGCGGCTGCGCCGGGTCCAGCTGCCGCTCGCGCTCGTCGGCGCGCCGCTGGCCTGGCTGTTCACCGGCATCCCGCTGACCGCGCTGCTGGTGCCGCTGGCCGTCTTCGGCCTGCCCTGGCTGTTCGACACCACCCGCCCGGACACCCGCCGGATCGAGCGGCTCGAAGCGCTGTCCGAGTGGACCCAGCGGATCGCCGACGTACTGCTCCTCGGCGTCGGCCTCAACCAGGCCATCGTCACCAGCCGCCGCACCGCCCCCGCCGCGCTGGAGGACGAGATCGGCGAGCTGGCCGCCCGCCTCCAGGCCCGCTGGCGGCCCGAGGAGGCCCTGCACGCCTTCGCCGACAGCCTGGCCGACGCCACCGCCGACAAGGTGCTCGCCGCCCTGGTGCTGCGGTCCGGGGACAGCGGCCCCGGCCTGGCCCGCACCCTGTCCGACATGGCCGACTCGGTGCGCGAGGAGGTCCGCCAGCGCCGCGCCATCGAAGCCGACCGCGCCAAGCACCGGACCACCATCCGCTGGCTGGTAGGGATCATCGTGCTGGTCGTCACCGTCGGGTCCTTCAACACCGAGTACACCCGCCCGTACGGGAGCTTCGTCGGCCAGCTGGTCCTCGCCGTGGTCGCCGCCCTGTTCGTGGCGATCATCGCCTGGATGCGCGCGCTGGCCTCCCACCCGCCGGTGCCCCGGCTGCTCACGCCGGACCGGCGCAGCAAGGGCGGGCGGCGGTCGGGCGCGCGGGCGTCCGGGCCGGAGCGGACCGAGCAGCTCGGGGAGGTCCGGTGATCTCCCCCTGGTCCGTGCTGGCCGGTTCCGTCGCGGCCGGCGGCATCGCCCTGCTGGTCGCCGAACTGCGGCCCGCGCCCCCGGACCTGCACCAGGCGCTGGACCGGCTGCACGCCGTGCCCGCCGACCGCGAGCAGGACCCGGACGAGCGGCCGCGCTGGTACGACCGGATCGGCGAGCAGTCCGTCCACCTGCGCGGGGTCTCCGTCCCGCGCCGTGAACTCGCCCTGATCGGCCGCACCCAGGCCCGGTTCATGGTGCACAAGCTGCTGTTCGCCGCGCTCGGCCTGATGCTGCCCGCCTACCTGGGGGCGATGGCGCTGCTGATGGACGTCGGCCTGCCCTTCGCGCTCCCGCTGGTCGCCGGACCGCTCCTGGCCGGCCTGCTCTGGTTCGTGCCGGACGCCATCGTGCGCGGCGAGGCCAAGGAGGCGCGCACCGAGTACCTGCACGGCATCGCCGCCTACCTGGAGCTCGTCGCGCTGGAGCGGGCCGCCGACTGCGGCCCCGCCGAGGCACTGCGCCGGGCCGCCTCGGTCGGGCAGGGCACGGTGTTCCGGCGGATCCGCGACGCGCTGGAGCGCGCGGCCACCGACCGGCTCCCGCCGTGGGCCGGACTCGACGCGCTGGCCGAGGAGCTGGGCCTCACCCCGCTCCAGGACGTGGCCGACATCATGCGGCTGTCCGGCACCGACGGCGCCGCCGTCTACGACACCCTGCGGGCCCGTGCCAAGGGCCTGCGCGGCGAACTGCTCGCCGAGGACCTGGCCCGGGCCAACGCCGACAGCGAGCGGATGGTCGCGCCCGGGGCCGCCCTGACCCTGCTGATGACCGTCCTGATCGTCTTCCCCGCGCTCCACCAGATGCTCAACTGACACCGTCGTCAGAGCGGCTGACACCACACCGGACCGGACCACCACGGTTCCGGAACGCCACGTCCCCCCGGGAGAACCCGATGACCGTACGACTCGTCCACCTGGCCGGCCGGGTGCTGCGACCCGTCCTGCTGCCGGTGCAGTTCGCCCTGCTGCTGTTCACCCTGCGGCTCGGCCGGCTGCGGGCCGCCCGGGCGCGCGGCGACCGCGGCGCGATCAGCATCGAACTCGCGCTCGCCATCATCGCGTTGGTGTTCGTCGCGGGCGCCGTCGCGACCGCGCTGTACCTGCTGAAGGACAAGGTCGTCCAGAAGGTGCAGCAGGACCCCAACATGCCGGGCGGCGCGGGCGGCGCCACCAAGTGATGCGCCGCCCTCTCCGCCGCGGGGACGACCGGGGATCGATGAGCATCAGTCTCGCCATCGTCTTCCCGGTCGTCCTGGTGCTCCTGCTGCTCGTCGTCCAGGCCGCGCTGTGGTGGTACGACCGCCAGGTCGCGCTCAGCGCCGCCCGTGAGGGCGTGGACGCCGGGCGGTCGCAGGGGAACGCGACGGACGAGGTGAAGAACGAGGCGGCGCGGCGCCAGGCCCGGGACTTCCTCGACCGGCAGGGCGCGCACACCTACACCGTGCGGACCGACGGCAGCACGCCGGACACCATCCGGGTCACCGTGGAGCTGACGCCGCCGCTGCTGATCCCCGGGCTCTCGGCGCCCTCCGTCACGCAGTTCGCCGAGGCGTCGCGCGAGCGCTTCGTCCCGCCGGTGGTGAAACCGTGAGACGGGGGCTGCCGGGCGCGCGCCCGGGTCCGGCCGCGCGCCCCGGCACGGCTGTGTGCCCCGATCCGGCCGCGCGCCCCGGTACGGGTGCGGGCCCCGGTACGGCTGGGCGCCCCGGTACGGGTGCGGGATCCGATCCGGGTGGGCGCACCGGCGCCGCGCGGCCGCGTCGGTGGCGTGTGCGCAGGCGGGACCGGGGCGGGATCGCGATCGAGGCGGCGATCGTGGTGCCGCCGGTGGTCGGCCTGGTCCTGGTGGCCGTCGCCGCCGGACGGGTGCAGACCACGGCGGGCAGCGTCGAGGCCGCCGCCCGCGCCGGGGCCCGCACCGCGTCCCTGCAGCGCAGCGTCGCCGGGATGGAACAGCCCGCCAAGGACTCCGCCCTGGCGGCACTGCGCCAGCAGGGCGTGTCCTGCCGGAACGGTGACGTCCGGGTGGCCAAGGGGGAGTTGGCGCTGCCGGGCGGGCCGGTGACGACCGTCAAGGTCACGGTGGTCTGCGACGTCGAACTCGCCGACCTGCTCGGCGGACCGTCCGGCGTGCCCGTGACGAAGCACCTCGTCGGCGAGTTCACCTCGGTGGTGGACCGTTACCGGGGCACATGACAGCGCGCGTCGCCGCCTCGCGGAAAACGGGGGATTGGGGACGGCCCGAGCGGGGGAGACGCAAGCGGAGAGCGCTCGGGGGATGACACAACGGTACCGAGCGGCGCCCGGTGGGGGCCGGTGGGGAGAGCAGCGTGCGGATCGGGGGGAGGGGAAGCGAATGGTGAGTCGACCGCCGGTGGGCCGACTGCGGCGAGCGGTGCGGGCGCGCCGCTCCGACCGCGGCGCGGTCGCCCTCTTCGTCGCGATCTGCGCCGCCTACATCGTGCTCGTCATCGCCCTGGTGATCGACGCCGGCGGCCGGCTGCGCGTCGCCGAGCGCACCGACGGCTACGCCCAGGAGGCCGCCCGCGTCGCCGGGCAGCAACTCGACCGGGCCGCCCTCCTCCAGGGGGCGGGCTTCAAGGTCAAGGAGGGGGACGTCCGGGAGACCGTCGACGCCTACCTCGGCCTCTACGGCCTGAAGGCCGGCGAGATCAGGTTCTCCGGCAAGGACACGGTCGTCACCGTCAGCGTGCTGGCCGACTACCGGCCGATGCTGCTGGGCGAACTCGGGGAGCGGAAGGTAACGGGCTGGGGCAGTGCGACCCTCGTCCACGGAGTCGAGAAAGCGGAGACCGACTGATGGCCGCGCCACGTGCCAAGGACCAGGCCCGAACCGCCCAGGCCCGCAACGGCCGGGCCGGGGCCGCGCATCGAGGCGGCGCCGCGCGCCGGACCGCCGCCCCGGCCCCCCGACCGCCGCGCGGCCGCGGCGGCGCCCTGATCACCGCGCTCGGTGCGCTGATCGCCCTGCTCGTCCTGCTGTTCGGCGTGCCCGCGCTGCTGCTGTACGGCACCCAGGCGGTCGCCGGGATGGGCGAGGTCGCGCCGGGCGGCGTCGGGGAGGCGCTCACCGGCCCGGACGACGGACGGCTGTTCCTGTGGGCGCTGGTGGTCGTCGGGTGGCTCGCCTGGGGCTGCTTCGCGCTCTCCGTCCTGCTGGAGATCCCCGCCCAGTTGCGCGGCCGGATCGCCCGCCGGATCCCGGCCTTCGGCTGGAGCCAGCGGCTCGCCGCCGGGTTGGTCGGCTCGGTGCTCGCCCTGCTGCCGGTGGCCGGCTCGGCCTTCGCCGCCGTCCCCGAACTCGCCCACACCTCCGCCGTCCAGGCGCAGTTGACCCCGGGCGTGCAGCGCGCCGCGCTGCCCGCCGCGCAGTCCGCGCCCGCGCTGACGCCCGCCGCCGAGCAGCAGCCCACGTACACCGTGCGTGACAGCCGCCCCGCCGACAGCCTGTGGTCCATCGCCGAGCGCCAACTGGGCTCGGGCGAGCGGTGGGTGGAGATCGCCAAGCTCAACGACGGCCGTTCGATGGACGGTTCGGACACCCGCTTCGACGCCGACCGGCCGATCCAGCCCGGCTGGGAACTGCTGATGCCGGCGGACGCCAAGCCGGACGAGGCGAAGAGCCCGGCCCCCGCGCCCGCCCCCGCACCCGAGCCCGCGCCGGCTCCGGCGCCGGCTCCGTCGAGCGGCACCCCGCAGGGCACGCCGCCGGGCACGACGCCGCAGTCCGGGACGGAGGCCGGTGCCGGTACGGCCGGGCAGCGGAGCGTCACCGTCCAGGCCGGGGACAGCCTGTCGGCGATCGCCCAGCGGGAGCTGGGGGACGGGGAGGCGTGGCCGAAGCTGTTCGAGGCGAACAAGGGGGTGCAGGCACCGGACGGGGAGCAGCTGACGAACCCGGACGTGGTGGTCCCCGGGATGGTGCTCGCGGTGCCGGGGACCGGTGCCGCCACCCCCGCACCCGCTCCGGATCCGGCTCCCGCGCCCGCCCCCGCCCCTGCGCCTTCGCAGGAGCAGCCGCCCGCGCCGGCGACCCCGGCCCCCGCGACTCCGGCGCCCGGGCAGGCGCCGACACCCGCGCCCACCCAGGCCGCCGCCCCCGCCGCGCACGCCGACCCGGCCCCCGGCGGCGACTACACCGTGGCGCTGACGGCCTCCACCGTCGGCGTCCTGCTCGCCGCCATCATGGTCGGCACCGTCGCCCACAAGCGCGGCACCCAGCAGCGCGCCCGCCGCCCCCGGCACCGCATCGCGATGCCCGAGGTGGAGGCCGCCGCCTTCGAGAACGAGCTGATGGCCCGGCAGGACCAGGCCGGCCTGGAACTGCTGGACCGAGCCCTGCGCACCCTGGCCCGCAACACCGTGCGCGGCGGCAAGCGGCTGCCCGCCATCGTCGCCGCCCGGATCACCCCCGGCCACACCGTCGAACTGCACCTGTCCGGCCCGGCCACCCCCATCGCGCCGTTCCGCGCCGCGCACGCCGCCAACGTCTGGTGGTGCAGTGCCGACTCCGGCGACATGCTCAGCGCCTCCCAGGCCCGCAAGACCGCCGCGCCCTACCCCGCGCTGGTCACCCTCGGCACCTCGCCCGACGGCTCGGTGGTCCTCGCCGACCTGGAGGCCGTCCGGCTGCTCCACCTCTCCGGCCACCCCGACGACGCCCGCGACGTGCTGCGCACCCTCGCCATCGAGCTCGCCCACAGCCCGCTCGCCGACCGGCTCCACCTGCACCTCGTCGACCTCGCCGAGGAGGTGCCGATCACCGGTCCGGCCGCCGAGCGCGTGCACCGCCACGCCACCCTGGAGGCCGCGCTGGCCGCCCTCGGCCCGCGCACCGCCAAGGCCCGCGCCACCCTGGTCGCCGCCGAGGCCGTCAGCCCGCGCGAGGCCCGCAGCCGGGGCCAGGCCGACGAGTCGTGGACCCCGGAGATCGTGCTCTGCGCCCAGCAGCCCGGCGGCGGCGTGCCCGCCGAACTCGGCCGGCTGCTCGACGCCCGGCCGCGCACCTGCGTCGCCGTCATCACCCGCGCCCCCGAGCGCGGCACCGGCCCCGTCGCCCGCTGGACCCTCCCGACCACCGGCCAGGCCGCCATCCCGGGCCTGCACCTCACCGTCGAACTGCAACGGCTCAGCGGACACGAGTACGACCAGGTCGCCGAACTGCTCCGGGCCGCCGACGACACCACCCAGCACCCGGCCCCGGCCTGGACCCTGGACGGCCCGGATGACCCCGACACCACCGAACTGCCCCTCGCGGTACCGGTGCTGGCGGGAGTCGGGGCCTCCGCGGGCGCGGTGGAGGGCGGCGCCGACTCGGCCGCCGGCCCGCGCCTGCTGGCCCGGGTCATCGGCACCGGCGCCAGCCCCTTCGCGGGGACCGACCCGGTGACGCCCGCTCCGGCGCCGGTGCCGGCCGGACCCGCGCGGTTCGCCGTCAACGGGCAGGGGCGGCAGGCGGCGACCGACGAGACCACCCGGGACCTGCGGCGGCCGAGCGTGCCGGAGACGCCGGGGGACTCGGACGTGCCGGACGTACCGGACGTGCCGGAGGCGGAGGAGGGCGCCGGCGAGTCCGTCGCCGAGTCCGTCGCCGAGTCGGTGGACGCTCCGGTAGAGGCGGCTCCGACGGTCGTGCTCGCCGTTCAGCCGGTGGCGCCCGTGGTGCCGGTGGTGCCCGTGGCGCCGGTGGCGCCGGTGGGGCCGACGCAGCCGGTCGGGCCGGTCGGGCCGGTGTCCGCTGCGCCGGCGGGGACCGAGGACCCGGTGCCGCCCGCCGAGCCCGCTTCCGAGGCCCCTCACGAGCCCGCTCCCCGGGTCGAGTCCGTCCCCGAGGCCGGGGTCGCCCCCGGGGCCGGGGCGACGGAGGCCGCCGGGGCAACCGGGACCGCCGTCGAGCCCGGCCCCGGGGCGGTCGCTCCGGTGGCTCCCGTGGCCCGGACCACGGCCGGCCGCAGCGACAGCGACGACCTGCTCGCCATCCTGCGCTCCCCGGAGGCGCACGCCCCCCGCAACGCGCCCCGGATCCGGCTGCTCGGGCCGGTGAACGTCGCGGGTGCCTTCGGTGCCGCCGAGCCCGGCACGCTGCCCCGGCTCACCGAGCTCGCCGTCTACCTCGCGCTGCGGCCCGGCTCCGACCACCACGCGCTCGACCACGACCTGCACCCGGGTGCCGCGCACCTCGACCCGCACCCCACCTCGGGCGACGCCAGGAGTCCGCTGCCGGACAAACTCGCCGATCTGGCGGCCTGGTTCGGCACCTCGGCCGAGGGCCGCGCCTTCCTGCCCACCGACACCACTGACGGCTACTCCTTCGCCCCGACGGTCACCTGCGACTGGGACGAGTTCCGCGGCCTCTACCGGCGCGGCATGCGCAGCACCAGTGCCACGGCCGACGCGGCCCTGGCCCACGCGCTGGCCCTGGTCCGGGGCGCCCCGTTCGCCGAGGCCCCGCCCGCCTCGTTCGGCTGGGCCGAGGCGGAGCGCCAGGACATGATCGCGGCGATCGTCGACACCGCGCACGAACTGGCCGCCCGCCGCCTGCAGTACGGCGACCACCGCAGCGCCGAGGCCGCCGTCTTCCGGGGCCTCGCGGTGGCCCCGGACGTCGAACTCCTGCACCGGGACCTGTTCTACGCCTACGCCTCGGCCGGCGCCCGCGACCAGCTCCTGCGGGCCGTCAACCGCCTGGACGCCCTCAGCCGCCGCACCGGCCGGGACCTCGATGCCGACACCGTCGCCCTGCTCAGGGACCTGCTCGCCGGGTCCTGACCGGCTCCGGGGCGGGGAGCGAGCGACCACGGCCGCGCGGCATCGAGGGATGCCGCGCGGCCGCGCTGCGGTCGGCGGATGTTCGCGCGCGGTGCCCGGGTGCGGTGCCCGGGTGTGGTGCTCAGGCGGCGCGCAACCAGCTCTCCAGGGCGTCGAAGTCCGCTTCGGTGAGGCCGCGTTGGGGATCGACCCGGTGCAGGAGGGTGCGGGCGGGGGAGTGGGCCGCGACCCACCGGCGGTCCGCCTCGGTGATCTCGTCGTCGACCCAGGCGAACGGGCGTCCGGCGGCCCAGGCGACCAGCGCGGGGGTCTTCCAGTGCACGCCCGCCTCGGTTCCCTCTCCGTCCGCCTCCTCCATCGGCCGGTCCACGAAGGGCAGTTGCGGCAGGCCCAGCCACGGCGCCAGGCATTCGTTGGCGTCCTCGAACCAGGTCGTGGCCCACACCGGTTCGCACGGCAGGCTCAACAGGCGCGGCCCCAGGGCAGGGTCGGCGCGGGTCACCAGCGGGTTCCCGCCCGGGACCCGGCCCGTGTCGTATCCGCCGTGGTAGGTGGGGTACCCGCCCGGTGGAGGGGCGCCGAAGGGGATGAGTGGCCCGTCCACATCGAGGAAGAGCAACGGGCGGTCGGGACCGGTCATGACGGCACGATAGCGGGCACCGTACGCGGTGTGGCGCGCCGAACGGCCACCCGGCCTGGATCGGGTGAGCCGGGATCTCGTAGGGTGGCGCGCACGGAGTGTGGTGGTAGGCACCATGCGGGCAAGGGCATCAGACGCCGCGGGAGTGGCGGGGCGGGGCGGTGACCGAGAGATGGCGGAGACGACAGCAGTTTCCGGAGGTCCCGACCCAGCAGCGGACTCGGGCCCCTGGGACGCCGTACCGCCGCCCCCGCGACTCCCGTCCGAGGAGCACCCGCCGGGGCCTGCCGCGCTCTACGAACCGCCGCCCGTGCCCGTCGCGGCGCCCGCTCCGGTGGCGCCGCCCGTGCCGCCGGCCGCGCCGCCCGCGGCACCGACCGGATGGACCCTCACCGGGATGCCCGCCGCGGGTGCGGCGCCCCCGGTGTCCCCCTCGATGGCCCTCGCGTCCCCGGTGGCCTCGGCGACCCCGCCGCCCTTCCCGGCGCCCGTGCCGGGAGCCCCGCAGGGACCGGCGCCGGTCGCGGCCGTGCCCGCCGCCGGTCCGAGCGGGCTCGGCGCGGCGCCGCGCGGCCGGATCCTGGTCGTCGAGGGCGGCTACGGCACCGCGGGCCGCCGTACCTGGGGCCGGGGCGGCCCGACCCAGGCGCCGGTGCTCTCGGCGATGCTCGCGGCCGTCTCGCCGCAGGTCCTGCTCGCCGCCGACGCGGTGGACGCCGTCCACCTCCCCGGCGCCGGCGACCCCCAGACCGTCCTGGCCCACCTGCGGGCCGCCTCCCGGCACCCGGGACCGCTGCTGGTGCACGTGGGCGGGCACGTCGTCGCCGACAAGCGGGGCGGCCAGCTCCAGTTGAGCCTGCGCGACGCCAAGCAGGACGGCCTGCCCTGGCAGGCCGTCGCCGCCGAGCTGAGCCACCGTCCGGCCGAGTGGCAGACCCTCGTCATCGCCGACCTGAGTGCCGACCAGAACGCCTGGCCGTACGTCCAGGGCGCCGCCTCGGCGCTCAGCGAGGGCATCCCGCTGTGGGCCGTCGTCAGTCCGGACCCGGAGCAGATCGGCACCTTCACCCGCGCCCTGATCGAGGCGCTGCACGGCGGCCGTCCCGGCGCGGGCGAGGTGCTCGCGCCCGAGCAGCTGCGGCAGCAGGTGTACTCGGTGCTGCGGCCGGACGTGGTGATCGTGGCCACCCACGCCCCGGACCGCCCGTTCTTCCGCAACACCGCTCGGCGCGGCGACGGCTGGGTGACGGACCTGCCGCCGGTGGCCGACACGGTCCCGGTGGCCGACGTGTCCCCGGTCGCGGACCTGGCTCCGGTCGCGGACGTGGTCCTCGCGGAGTTCCCGCCGCCCCCGGTACCGCTGCTGCCGAGTCCGGCGGGGCCGAGGGACGACGCTGCCGTCCCTCCGGTCGGGTTCCCCCCGCCGACGACCGAGCCGGTGCCCGTCGGCGGCCCGGTGAGCCTGGTCAAGCCGGGCGTGCCGCCCACCCCGCCCCGGCCGGCCCGTCCGGTCAGCCTGCTGAAGGCGGGCGGGTCCGAGGCCGCCTCGGGGGTGACGCTGCGCAAGCCCGCGCCGTCCGACGCCGTGCCCGAGGACGTCG
Source organism: Kitasatospora sp. NPDC056446 (assembly GCF_042796115.1). Classification (NCBI taxonomy): domain Bacteria; kingdom Bacillati; phylum Actinomycetota; class Actinomycetes; order Kitasatosporales; family Streptomycetaceae; genus Kitasatospora; species Kitasatospora sp. NPDC056446. The sequence goes on from NZ_JBHTRF010000006.1 coordinate 144,543, forward strand.
GGTCCCTGGCGGGCGTCACCCTGCTCAAGGACCGGCCGGAGGCGGCTGAAGCCGTTGCCGACGGTGTTGTGGAGGCCGGACTCGCGCAGCCGGAGGGCGAGGACGCGGTGGCGGTGGACGGAGCGGATGCCGCCGATTCGGTGGAGGCCGCGGACACCACGAGCGTCCAGGACGTCGTGGATGTCGTGGACGTCGTGGAGGAGGCCGCCGAGGTCACGGAGGCCCCTGAGACCACGGAGACCGCCGAGGCTGCGAAGGGTCCCCGGGACGCTATCCCGGGCGGGGAGGTGCCGACGGACGAGGCTCCGGCCGACGCCGTGCCCACCGACGCCGTGCCCGCCGATGCCCCGGTGGCCGTCCGGCCCAGCGTGGACTACCGCGAGGTGATCGGGCGGATCGTCCGCAGTGCCGACGCCGGGGACCACGCCGCCGCCACCGATCTGGCCTTCGCCCTCGAACTGGAGGCGATCGCCGAGCACGGCGCCGTCTCCGAGCCGGTCCTCCAGGTGCGGCAGGTCCGGGCGCACGTGTGCCGGCTCGCGGGCCGGTCGGCCGAGGCTGCGGACATCTACCGCGAGGTGGCGTTGGCGCTGCTCCGTTCGCAGGGCCCGGACCACCCGGAGACCCAGCAGGCGGCCACCAACGCCGAGGCGTGCTGGCGTTCGATCACCGACCGGGCGGAGGCCGTCCGGATCGCCCCGGAGATCATCGAGCTGCGTGCCCACCTTCCGGGGCCCGGGGGCCGCAAGCTCCGGGCCGCCGAGCGCTATCTGGCCCAGCTGGCCGCCACCGGCTGACGGGCCGTCGGCGGTCGGTTGCCGATGGCAGCCGACCGCGGACGGATGACCGCCGACAGCGAACAGAGAACAGCGGACAGATAACAGCAAACAGAAAACAGCGGACAGATAACAGATTTCGAAATCTGTTATCTGTCCGCTGTCGTTTGTCAGCCGTCAGCCGTCAGCCATCGGTGGCCACCCGCCGCCCGGCTGAGCCGCCGTCCGGTCAGTGACCGGCGATCGCGTGGACGAACTTGGCGCCGTTGACGGTGCCCAGGCCGCTGGCGAGGTCGTAGCCCTCGGTGGCGTTGTAGCCGGTGACGCCGTTCCAGCCGTTGTCGCCCTGCTTCACGTCCTCGATGCCGCTCCACTCGGTCGGGAGCAGGCTGAGGCCGTACAGGCGCCAGTTGATCTGGCCCAGGCGGTAGCCGGCGAGCTGGTCGGCGAGCGCGACGACGCCCGAGAACAGCGGGGTGGCCTCGCTGGTGCCGCCGGTGAGGTGCCAGCCGACGGCGGTCGGGTCGTAGGACTCGTAGGTCCAGGCGGCGCCGTCCACGGCCGCGCTCATGCTGATGTCCGGGGTGCCGCGGTGGTTGCCGGTGACGTTGGCGACGCCGGCCTGGTACCACGGGCGCTCGAAGATGCCGGAGACGCCGCCGCCGCCGGCGCCGGACTTGTCGTGCCACACCTTGTCGTCCGCGGTGCGCGCGCCGTTGTCGTCCAGGGTGAGCTGGGTGCCGCCGATGGAGGTGACCAGCGGGTCCGAGGACGGCCAGGAGTTGACCTTGTACGGGTACAGGTCGGTGCCGTTCTCCTTGGCGTCGGTGGTGCCGTTGTCGCCGGAGGCGGCGAGCACCGTGACGTTGTGGTCGGCGGCGGCCTTGAAGGCGTAGCGCAGGTCGGTGAGCGACTTGAAGTCGCCCTTGTCGAAGCCCGGGAAGGTGTTCTCGGTGGCGCCGAAGCTCTGCGAGATGACGTCGCCGCGGCCCTGCTTGATGAGGGCCTTCTCGGCGTCCATCATCTCGGGCAGGCCGGTGGTGCCCTCGGTCTCGGCGACGCCGGTCTCGACCAGGATGATGTGCGCGTCGGGGGCGACCGCGTGGGCGTACTCGACGTCCAGGGTGGTCTCGCCGGCCCAGCCGGTGTGGTCGGGGTTCTTCGGGTCGAAGACGGGGACGTTGCCCCACTTGACGACCTCGACGTTGGTGTCCTGGATGCCCCACTGCTTGTCGAAGACCTCCAGGTCGTGCTGGATGGTCGGCGAGCCGAAGGAGTCGACGATGACGATCGTGCGGCCCTTGCCGGTGATGCCCTCCTGGTACAGCGGGTTCAGGTTGTAGGCGTTCCGGTACTGCAGCGGCGAGTAGCAGTGGATGCCGATCTGGCTGACGCACTGGGTGGTGCTCAGCGGGGCGACGCGCGCCTGGGCGTTGTGGTGCCCGAAGGAGGCGGGGCGCACGTGGACGCCCGCGAGGTTCTGCGAGGGGGCGGCGGTCGCGGTACCGACGGCCGGTACGGCGACGGTGCCGGCCGTGAGGGCGGTGGCCCCGACGGCGAGCAGAGCCAGGGCGCGGCGGAGGGTGGCGGGGCTGCCCATGGGACTCCTAAGGACGCAGGGCCCGACCAGGTCCGGTCGGGTCGGTCCGGCCATCCCATCGATTGCCGCATGATCATGCCATAGTCATTTGGTGGGGTCATATGATCACCGTCATGGTCATGCTCGGCCACGCGAAAAGGTAAAGGCCGTCCCAGGGGAAAGTAACCTCGCATCTGGGACGGCCTGGTGACGACACGTCAGAAACCGCAGGGGCTACCGCGCGCCGCCGTTGACGTAGAGCGTCTGGCCGCTGACGTACGAGGAGTCCTCGCTCGCCAGGAAGACGACCACCGACGCGACCTCCTCCGGCTGCCCGACCCGGCGCAGCGGCGTACGGGCGGCGACCTCGGTCCGGTGGTCCTCGGCCGTGCTGCCGACCCGCTCGGCGGTGGCCGCGGTCATCGGGGTGGCGATGTAGCCGGGGGCGACGGCGTTGACATTGATGTTGAACGGCCCGAGCTCGATCGCCAGGGTCGCGGTCAGGCCCTGGATGCCGGCCTTGGCGGCGGCGTAGTTGGCCTGGCCCCGGTTGCCGAGGGCGGAGCGCGAGCTGAGCGAGACGATCTTCCCGTACTTCTGGGCCACCATGTACTTCTGCGCGACGTGGCTGCAGTTGTACGCGCTGGTCAGGTTGACCGTCAGCACCGCGTCCCAGTCGGACTTGGGCATCTTGAAGAACAGGTTGTCCCGGGTGATCCCGGCGTTGTTCACCAGGATGTGCAACCCGCCGAGATCCGCCGCGACCTGGGCGAACACCGCCTCGACGGCGTCGTAGTCGGCCACGTCGCACCCGTAGGCCCGGGCGGTGCCGCCCTTGGCGGTGATCTCGGCGACCGTCCCGGCCGCCCGGTCGGCGGTGAGGTCGACCACGGCGACCGCCGCGCCCTCCTCGGCCAGCCGGCGGGCGGTGGCCGCCCCGATGCCCTGCGCCGCGCCGGTCACCACGGCGACCTTGCCCGCGAAACGTGTCATGTGGACTCCTTGGAAAGAATGCGAAGAACGTGAACGTGGCGGAAACCGCCGCCCGTCCGGGGTCGGACGTCCTCGACGAGGCCGGACCTTCTCGACGAGGCCGGACGTCCTCGACGGGGCCGGACCTTCTCGACGGGGTCAAACGCTCTCGACCAGCACGGCCGTACCCTGCCCCACGCCCACGCACATGGTGGCCAGGCCGCGCCGGGCACCGGTACGGCGCATCCGGTGCAGCAGGGTGGTGAGGATGCGGGCGCCGGAGCCGCCCAGCGGGTGGCCGAGCGCGATCGCCCCGCCGCTGGGGTTGACCAGTTCGTCGGCCCGCTCCGGGTCGAACCCGATCCCGTCGGCGGAGGCCAGCGCCTGGGCGGCGAAGGCCTCGTTCAGCTCGGCGGTGTCCAGGTCGGCGAGCGACCAGCCGGCCCGGCCGAGCACCTTCGCCGTCGCCGGCACCGGTCCGATGCCCATGACGTCCGGGTGCACCCCGGCCGAGGCCCCGGCCACGTACCGGCCGAGCGGCTGCAGCCCGAGGTCGCGCAGCGCCTCCTCGCCGACCAGCAGCAGCCCGGCCGCGCCGTCGTTCATCGGCGAGGCGTTCCCGGCCGTGACGGTGCCCCCGGGCCGGAACGCCGGCTTGAGCCCGGCGAGCTTCGCCAGGCTGGTGTCCTCGCGGATGCCCTCGTCCCGGCTCACCGTGACCCCGTCCGGCCGCTCGACCGGGATCAGCTCGGCGTCGAAGTGCCCGTCCTTGCGGGCGGCGGCGGCCCGCTGGTGGCTGCGCAGCGCGAAGGCGTCCTGGCGCTCCCGTCCGATGCCGTGCCGGGCGGCCACCTCCTCGGCGGTCTCGCCCATGCTGAGCACGCCGTGCAGTTCGGCCATCCGCGGGTTGGTGAGCCGCCAGCCGAGCCGGGTGTCGTAGGTCTCGATGCGGTGCGGCAGCGCCTCGTCGGGGCGGGGGAGGACGAAGGGCGCGCGGGTCATCGACTCGCAGCCGCCGGCCAGCACCACGTCGGCCTCGCCGGAGCCGATGGCCCGGGCGGCGAGGGTGACGGCCTCCAGGCCGGAGGCGCAGAGCCGGTTGACGGTGGCTCCGGGGACGGTCTCGGGCAGGCCGGCCAGCAGGACGGCCATCCGGGCGGCGTTGCGGTTGTCCTCGCCGGCCTGGTTGGCGGCGCCCCAGTAGACGTCGTCGATGCGGGCCGGGTCGAGGGCGGGGGCGTCGGCGAGCAGGGCGCGCAGCACGGTGGCCGAGAGGTCGTCCGGGCGGACCGTGGCGAGCGCTCCGCGCAGCCGGCCGATGGGTGTGCGGCGGGCTGCGGCGAAATAGACAGGGCGCACGTCGTCGGGCTCCTTATCAGGTGGGGCGGTTCAGAAGGCGTTGACGCCGGTGAGGGCGCGTCCGATGAGCAGTTGGTGGATCTGGCTGGTGCCCTCGTAGAGGGTCATCACGCGCGCGTCGCGCAGGTACTTGCCGACCGGGTACTCGTCGATGAACCCGTACCCGCCGAACACCTGGAGCGCGTTGTTGGCGGCCCGGACGGCGGCTTCGCTCGCGTAGAGCTTGGCGACCGAGGACTCGGTGGCGAAGGGCAGGCCGCGTTCGATGTGGTCGGCGACTTTCCAGGTGAGCAGCCGGGCCGCCTCGACGTCCACGGCGATGCCGGCCAGCAGCTGCTGGACGAGTTGGTGCGAGGCGATCGGCCGCCCGAACTGCTCGCGCTCGCCGGCGTAGCGGACGGCGGCCTCCAGGCAGGCGCGGGCGATGCCGACGCAGCCCGCCGCGACCGACATCCGGCCCTTGGCCAGTGCGGCCATCGCCACCGTGAACCCCTTGCCGACCTCGCCGAGCCGGGCGCTGTCGGGCACCCGGACGCCGTCGAAGGCGAGTTCGGCGGTGGCCTGGCCGCGCAGGCCGAGCTTGCCGTGGATCTCGGTGCGGGTGAAGCCGGGCAGGCCGGTGGGGACGAGGAAGGCGGTGATGCCCCGGTGGCCGCGCTGCTCGGGCTCGTCGCCGCCGGTGCGGGCGAAGACCAGGGCGACGTCGGCCCAAGTGCCGTTGGTGATGAACATCTTGGCGCCGCTGATCAGCCAGTCCTCGCCGTCGCGGACCGCGCGGGTGGTGAGGTTGGCGGCGTCGGAGCCGGTGCCGGGTTCGGTGAGCGCGAAGCAGGCGAGCGCCTCGCCCGAGGTGAGCCGGGGCAGCCAGTGCCGCTTTTGCTCCTCGGTGCCGAAGCTGTTGATCGACTTGCCGACCAGGCCGAGCGAGACCGAGACGATCCCGCGCACGGCCGAGTCGCCGCGGCCGAGCTCCTCCAGGACCAGGCAGTAGGCGAGGTGGTCGCCGCCGCTGCCGCCGTACTCCTCGGGGATGGTCAGGCCGAGGAAGCCGACCTTCGCCAGCTTGCCGACGATCGCGCGGTCGACGGACTCGACCCGGTCCCACTCGGCGGCGTGGGGGACGATCTCGCGGTCGGTGAAGGCGGCGGCGAGGTCCCGGACGGCGCTCTGCTCCTCGGACAACTCCAGGTTCACGGCGGCTCCCGACTCGGGCCCGGGACGGCGTCGGACCCATTAAACTAGCGCTGCAAGTTTTATGGGGGGACTGTAGCCCCGGCCGGCCCGCCCTGGGAAGGGGCACCTGCCGGAAGCGGTCCCCACCGCACCCGACCGGGCGAACCGGCCCGAGGAACCGGAGGAAGCCGCCGCGATGGCCCGTCCACGCACTCCGCTGCTCAGCCGCGAGCGCATCGTCGCCGCCGCCCTGCGGCTCGTCGACGACGAGGGACTGGACGCCCTCTCCACCCGCCGCCTCGCCGCCGAGCTGTCGGTCAGCGGGCCCTCGCTCTACAACCACTTCGCCACCAAGGACGAACTGCTGGACGCGGTGGTGGACAGCGTCATCGGCGAGGTCGACTTGTCGATGTTCGGAGCGGGCGGTGCCACCGGTGCGGCCGGGACTGCGGGTCCTGTGGGTCCTGAGGATCCTGCCGGGACTCCGTGGCCGGAGGCGCTGAGGGACTGGGCCCGCTCCTACCGCAGCGCACTGGCCGCCCACCCCAACATCGTCCCGGTGCTGGCCCAGGGCCCGGGGCGGCGGCCGAACGCACTGCGCCTGGCCGACGCGGTCTTCGGCCACCTGGTCGACGCCGGGTGGCCGCGCGGCCAGGCGACCCGGATCGGCGCGTCGATGCGCTACTTCGTCACCGGCTCCGCGCTGGCCTCCTTCGCGGCCGGCTTCCCGGCGGACGCCGAGGTGTACGACGCGGCCGACTACCCGCACCTCGGCGAGGCGCACCGGCTGGCCGGGCACCGGGGGACGGTCGACGAAGGAGCCTTCGAGACCGGTCTGGAGGCGATGCTCGACGGGCTCGCCCTGCGCTACGCCCGCCTCCCCGCGCAGGCCTGACGCCGCACCGGCGGTCCCCGTCCGGGCCGACCGGCCTTCGCGGCACCGGTGTTCGCACCACCCGGCGCCCGCACCGCCCGGCGCCCGCACGGGCGGGCGGGCATCGGTGCCCGCGGTGCCCCCTGCTACCAGGGCTCGTGCGGGACGAAGGCCGGCCGCAGCTCCGGGTCCACCGGGTCGTAGTACCGGTGGTAGACCGGTGTCAGCCCGCCCGAGACCGGGGGCACGATCCAGCTCCAGTCCGCCGGGGTCGGGCGGCCGAGCCGCTTCTCCTGGGCGACGTGCTTGAGGAAGCGCTCCGACTCGGTGTGGTGGTCGGCGATCGTCACCCCGGCCTCCTGGAAGGAGTGCAGCACCGCGATGTTGAGCTCGATCAGCGCGCGGTCGCGCCAGAGCGTGCGGTCGCTGGAGGTGTCCAGGCCGAGGCGCTCGGCGACGGTGCCGAGCATGGCGTAGCGGTCGGCGTCGGCGAGGTTGCGGGCGCCGATCTCGGTGCCCATGTACCAGCCGTTGAACGGCGCGGTCGGGTAGCGGATGCCGCCGATCTCCAGCGTCAGGTCGCTGATCGCGGGCACCGCGTACCAGCGCAGCCCGAGGTCGGCGAACCAGCTGTGCTCGGGGTGGCTCAGCGGCACCTCCAGCGTGGTGTCGTCCGGCAGTTCGTACCAGGCGGGCGCTTCGTCGGGTCGTTCCCGGATCAGCAGGGGCAGGACCTCGAACCGGTCCTCGGCGCACTTCCATCCCAGGTCGCGGGCGCGGGTGGCGAGGGCCGTACCGGCCGGGTCGCCGACGACGCCCCCGTCGGTCCGGTGCCCGGCGTAGCGGACGAGCTGCTGGTTGAGGATGCGTGCGGCCGGACGTCCGGGGCGGTCGGGGGCGAACACCGAGACCACCGGCCGGATCCGCCCGCCGTTGCCGGCCAGCCGCAGGTGCTCGAAGCACTCGGCGGCGATGTCGTCGGCGGAGGAGAGGTGGCGCAGGTCGCGGACCACCAGGCTGCGCCAGTACAGCCGGCCGATGCAGCGGGCGGCGTTGCGCCAGGCGAGCTTGGCGCCGTAGGCGAGTTCGGCGGGGGTGTGCCGGTAGCTGCCGGTGCGCCCGATCTCGTCGAGGACGCCGCGAAGCCGTTGCTCCGGGTCACCGGCGGCGGGCTGTTCGCGGTGGAACTGCCGGATGAAGTCGGCGGCCTGGTCCGGGTCGGTGAACGGCGGCGGCGCGGGCGGCAGTTGCGTTCCGGACGACTGCCGGGCCCCGGACGGCGGTACGGCCGACGGCTGGGGCTCCGGCGGCGGCGCGGTCCGCAGCTTCGGCCGCGGTTCCGGCGTGTGCTGCGGTCCCGGTACGGGCTGCGGTTCCGGTACGGGGTCCGGACGCGTCGGCGGGGCCTGGTGCGCATGGGTGTGGGCGTACGGGCAGCCGCCGGTCGGGGCGGCGGGCGCGGGTCTGCGGGTGCGAAGCCGGTTGAAGATCAAGGACACATCCCTCCTGCCGAACAGGAGTACCGGAGGTGTCCGGTCCACCGCAGAGAGTGAACGATTCGGCCTCCGCACCCGCGCTGATCGCGCTAGGGTGCGGAGGCCGAAGGTCGGACTGTCCGATCAGCCGATGACCGGCGGTCAGCCCATGTCCTCCAGGCGGACGCCCTTCGTCTCCTTCAGGTACTTCGCCACGAAGGGGATCGACAGCGCCGCGAAGGCCGCGTAGACCAGGTAGGTCGCCGACAGGTTCCACCGCGACATGGACGGGAACGACACGGTGATCACCCAGTTCGCGATCCACTGCGCCGAGGCGGCGACGGAGAGCGCGGCGGCGCGGATCCGGTTCGGGAACATCTCGCCGAGCATCACCCAGACGACCACGCCCCAGGACATCGCGAAGAACAGCACGAACGCGTTGGCGGCGATCAGGGCGACCGTTCCCTGGAGGTCGGGCAGGGTGAGGTTGTCGCCGCTGCCGTTGGCCGAGGAGAACGCCCAGCCGGCCGTGCCGAGCGCGACCGCCATGCCGACGGATCCGATCAGGGCGAGCGGCTTGCGGCCGATCCGGTCGACCAGCACGATCGCGATCACGGTGCCGAGGATGTTGATGACCGAGCCGATGAAGCTGATCAGCAGCGAGTCGCCCTGGTCGATGCCGACCGACTGCCAGAGGATCGACGAGTAGTAGAAGATCACGTTGATGCCGACCAGCTGCTGGAAGACCGACAGGCCGATGCCGACCCAGACGATCGGCAGCAGGCCGAAGCGGCCGCCCAGCAGGTCGCGGAAGCGGGGGCGGTGGTCCGAGGCGATCAGCGTCCGGACTTCGGCGATCCGGGCTTCGGTGTCCACGTCCTCGCCCTCGACCTGGGCGAGGACCTTGCGGGCATCCGCCAGGCGGTCGGCCTGGATCAGGAAGCGCGGGGACTCGGGGATGACCGAGGCGAGCACGAAGTAGACGGCGGCCGGCACGACGCAGATGCCGAGCATCCACTGCCAGGCCTCCAGGCCGAGCAGCTGACCGCGGGTGTCGCCGCCGGCCGCCTGCGCCAGCAGCCAGTTGACCAGCTGGGATATCGCGATGCCGAGCACGATCGCGGCCTGCTGGAAGGAGGCCAGCCGGCCCCGGTACCTGGTCGGCGCGACCTCGGCGATGTAGGTCGGGGCGATCACCGAGGCGATGCCGATGGCGGCGCCGCCGAGGACGCGCCACAGGGCGAGGTCCCACGCGGAGAAGGGCAGCATCGAGCCGACCGCGCTGACCGCGAACAGCAGCGCGCCCGCCTTCATGACCTTGATGCGGCCGTACCGGTCGGCGAACCGGCCGGCCACCGCGGCGCCGACCGCCGAGCCGAGCAGGGCCGAGGAGACGATCAGGCCGGTCACGCCGCTTCCGACGCCGAACTTCTCCTGGATCCCGGAGACGGCGCCGTTGATCACGGAGCTGTCGTAGCCGAACAGGAACCCGCCGAGGGCCGCGGCGGCGGTGATGAAGACGACGAAGCCGAGGCGGCCGGGCGTGGGGGCCTCGACCGCCCCGGAGGGCTTCTGGGTGACGCTCACGATCTGACTCCTGGTACTCAACGCTGAGCTCGGTAGCCGAGATCGTAACCCCTATTCGTTTAACTCTTGTACACCGGGAAGCTCAATTTTCGCTCTGAGAATTCGTAAGGTGAACAAGCAAATTGAGCCGCCCGGTGCCCGCTGCCTGGCGCCCGCTCGGCGCCCGGGCGGCGTCCGCTCGGCGCCCGGGCGGCGCTCGGTGCCCGCCGCCCGGTGCCCGGCGCGCTCGCGCTACGCCGGGGCGGAGAGCGAGAGCCCGAACCGGCCCTGCGGGTCCGTCCACCAGTGGCTCAGCCGAAGCCCGGCCGCCGCCAGTTCGTCGGCCACCCGCTCGCGGCGGAACTTGGCCGACACCTCGGTGCGCAGTTCCTCGCCCCGGTCGAAGTGCACCGGCAGGTCCAGGGCCGGGATCTTCACGGTCTGCGAGCGCAGCGAGCGCAGCCGCATCTCGATCCACTCCTGCTCGGCGTCCCAGAGCGCGACGTGCTCGAAGGCGTCGGGGTCGAAGTCGGCGCCCAGCTCGCGGTTGAGCACGTTGAGCACGTTCCGGTTGAACTCGGCGGTCACCCCGGCGGAGTCGTCGTAGGCGGCGACCAGTACCGCCGGGTCCTTGACCAGGTCGGTGCCGAGCAGCAGGAAGTCGCCCGGGTCGAGGGCGGCGCGCAGGCCGCGCAGGAAGACCGCGCGCTCCCCGGGCAGCAGGTTGCCGAGGGTGCCGCCGAGGAAGGCGACCAGGCGCGGGCCGCCCTCCGGGGGCAGGCCGAGCCGGGCGGTGAAGTCGGCCAGGACCCCGTGCACGCCCAGCCCGGGGTACTCGGTGGAGAGCGCGGTGCCGGCCGCGGTCAGCGCGCTCTCGCTGACGTCCACCGGGACGTAGGTCTCCAGGGTGTCGAGCGCGCGCAGGGCGTCCAGCAGCAGCCGGGTCTTCTCGGAGGAGCCGGAGCCCAGCTCGACCAGGGTGCGGGCCCGGGTGGCGGCGGCGATCTCGCCGGCCCGGGCGGTCAGGATGGCCCGCTCGGCGCGGGTCGGGTAGTACTCGGGCAGCCGGGTGATCTCCTCGAAGAGCTCGCTGCCCCGCGCGTCGTAGAACCACTTCGGCGGGAGCCGCTTGGGTTCGGACGTCAGGCCCTGCCGGACGTCGTGGTGCAGCGCGGTGCTGAAGTGGTCGGCGGGCAGCAGTCGGGTGAGATCGAAGGTGTCCATGACAGCGTGGTTCCTCTGTTCAGAAAGTGAAGGGAGAGTGGAGGGTCAGCCGTTGCCGACGAGCGGACGGACGGTGACGCCGCGTCCGTCGGCCAGCAGCAGCGAGCCGTCCGGGACGGGCGTCCAGTCCGGTCCGTCGTCGTACGGCTCGGAGGCCACCACCGTGCCGAGACCCGGCAGGGTCCGGTGGTGAAGGGTGTCGCCCCAGGTCGTCGCGGCGATCGCGGTGCCGTCGGTGAGCAGCAGGTTGAGCCGCCCGGTGGTGTGCGCGGTGACGTCCTCGACCGTGCCCGCCAGGGCTTCGCCCAGCCCGGCGCCGGCCCGCAGCCGGTGCAGGGCGAGGGCCCAGAGCAGGGCCGAGTCGGTGCGCGCCGGCAGGTCCAGCAGTTCGGCCGGGGGGAGCAGGGCGGCCAGGGCGTCCAGCTTGCCCGGCCAGCCGGCCACCGCGCCGTTGTGGCTGAACAGCCAGCGTCCGGCGGCGAACGGCGCGGCCGCGCCCTCGCCCGCCGCACAGCCCTCGGTGGCGGAGCGCACGGCGGCCAGCAGCGCGCGGGTGCGGACCACCCGGGCGAGGTCGGCGAAGGTCTCGTCCGCCCAGATCGGCCCGGCCCGGCGGTAGCGGGCGGGCGCCTCGTCGCCGTCCGCGTACCAGCCGAGGCCGAAGCCGTCCACGTTGACCGTGCCGTACTGCTGCGTCCGGGGTGCCCAGGACTGCCGGTACAGGCCGTACGGCGGCCGCACCACCAGCTCCCGCGGTGCCAGCGGCTCGCCCAGGTAGGCGAGGTGACGGCACATCAGGAGTGCTCCTGGTCACGGGCGGTGCGGAACCCGGCGAAGATCTGCCGCCGGACCGGGTAGTCCCAGTTGCGGAACGTGCCCCGGCAGGCGACCGGTGCCACCGCGAAGCAGCCGCCGCGCAGCACCTTGTACTCAGGCCCGAAGAAGACCTCCGAGTACTCCTTGTACGGCCAGGCCCGGAAGCCCGGGTAGGAGTGGAAGTCACTGGCCGTCCACTCCCATACGTCGCCGATCAACTGCCGGACACCGTACGGGGACTGGCCCTCCGGGTAGCTGCCGGCGCCGGCCGGGCGCAGGTGGCGCTGGTCCAGGTTGGCGTGCTGGGGGCCGGGGGCCCCGTCGCCCCAGGGGTAGCGGCGGGAGCGGCCGGTGGCCGGGTCGTGACGGGCCGCCTTCTCCCACTCCGCCTCGGTCGGCAGCCGCCGTCCGGCCCACCGGGCGTACGCGTCCGCCTCGTACCAACTGACGTGCAGCACCGGCTCGTCGGGCTCGACGGGCTCGACCGTGCCGAAGCGGCGGCGCAGCCACTCGCCGTCCTGCCGCTGCCAGAACAGCGGGGCGGTCAGGCCGGCCCGCTGCCGGTGCGCCCAGCCCTCCGCCGTCCACCAGCGGGGGTCGTCGTAGCCGCCGTCCTCGATGAAGCGCCGGTAGGCCGCGTTGGTGACCGGTGTGGTGTCGAGCAGGAAGGCCGGCAGGTCGACGGTGTGGGCCGGGCGCTCGTTGTCCAGTGCCCATGGCTCGGTGTCCGTCCCCATGGTGAACGGGCCTGCGGGGATCAGGACTTCGGCGGGCAGCGTGGCCGCGTCGGCGGGCGCGGGCGGCGGCGGGGGAGCGGCCAGAGCCGGCTCGCCCCTGCGCAGCTGGTGGGTGATGAGCATCGTCTCGTCGTGCTGCTGCTCGTGCTGGGCGATCATCCCGAACGCGAACCCGGAGTCCAGCAGCGGCGCGCCCTCCAACGGGCTGGCGGCGAGCAGGTCCAGCACCCGGCCGCGCACGTCGTGGGCGTAGGCGCGGGCCTCGGCGGGCGGGAGCAGCGGCAGGCTGGGCCGCTCGGCCCGGGGGTGCTGGAAGGCGTCGTACAGCGGGTCGATCTCCGGGTGCATCGGGTCGCGGCCGCCGACGTTGCGCAGCAGCCAGAGCTCCTCCTGGTTGCCGATGTGCGCGAGGTCCCAGACCAGCGGGGACATCAGCGGCGAGTGCTGGGCGGTGAGGTCGCCCTCCTCGACGCAGTCGGTCAGCGCGGCGGTCCGGGCACGGGCGGCGAGCAGCTCGGCGGCGATGGTCTCGCGCAGGTCCTCGATGCCGCGCGCCGGGAAGGGCGGGGCGGTCGGGGCGGCGGGGGCTGCGGTCGGGCCGTTCGGTCGGACGTCGGTCATGGTGCGGCCTCCTCCGGAGGAGTGCGTCGGGTGCCGGAGCGCAGGGCGTCCAGCTGGTCGTCGGCCGGGCAGCGGCCGCGCGCGGGGTAGCGCTCGGCGAACTCGGCGACGGCGGCGCGCAGCCGCCCGGCGCCGGGCAGGCGGCCCAGCGCGGCGTCGGCGGCGGCGAAGCAGGTGAGGGCGGCCCGGCGCAGCTCGGGGTCGGCCACGGCCAGGGTGGCGGCGCGCCGCCAGACCTCGCTGCGCGGCGGTCGCGGGCCGTCCGGCCCCTGCGGCCGGTTCAGGGAGTCGAGCGGCTCCAGTGCGGCCAGGGCGGCGTCGGCGGCCACCGGGTCGTCCAGCAGCGCGGTGACCAGCGCGGTGACCACGGCCCAGCCGTCCCCGGGCTGGGCGTCGATCATCCGCAGCTCCAAGTGGCCGCGCGGGCGCACCGGCGGGAACAGCGTGGTGCAGTGGTATTCCAAGTCGGCGAGCGTGGGCGGGCGTTCACCCGAGCCCCGGATCCAGTCACGGAAGGTCAGCCCGGCGGGGGCCGTCCACGGCAGGCCCTCCGGCCGTTGCACGCACAGCACTTCGGCGTCCAGCACGTACTGCGCCCAGGCCTCGCGCGGGTCGCCGTGGTCCGGCTCCGGGGCGAGTGTGCGCGACGGGTCCATCCGGGACCAGACGGTCTGCCGGGTCGACCGGTGGCCGGTCGGCCTGCCGTCCAGGATCGGGGAGTTGGCGAAAGCCGCGACCAGGACGGGGCCCAGCCGGTGGACCAGCTGCCAGCGGCGCTCCGCCGCCTGCGGGCCGTCCGCGTCGCCGGCGTCCAGGCACACCTGCACCGAGGCGGTGCCGGTCATCATGATCCGGCCCCAGGGCCCGGCGGAGTCGAAGAACCGCTCCATCGCGAGGTAGCGGGGGTGGTCCAGCACCATCCTGCGGGGGCGGGCCAGTGGGTCGGTCCCGGTGCCGGTGAGTCGCAGGCCCTGGGCCGCGAAGGCGGCCCGCAGGGCGGTCAGATCGCGTCGGGTGTCCTCGACGCAGGCCACGAGGCCGGTGGCGGGCGGGGAGCTGAGCTCTACCTGTCCGCCGGGTTCGAGCGTGAGGCGCGAACCGGAGGGGAGCGAGGTGCCGTCGGCGCCGCCGAGGGGCAGCGAATCGAGTGCGGCGTGGAGCAGTTCCGGCCGTACGGGCCGGGTCGGACATCGATCGTCATGGACGAACCACTCGACCTCGACCCCCACCAGGCGGGGAGGTCCGATCTTGAAGCAGACGCCCGACACGTGGCTGCGCGCCCCCGATTCGGTCAACGGGGTCACCCCCGTCAGGGGTGGTGGCGTGCTCTGCCGGTCGGGTTGTGTGGTGCGGGATGTCGGTATCACCGGACTCACCATCCTCGGGATCACGATTGCGGCCCGGTCTACTTTGCCCAGTCTGCTACGGAGCATGCGGGGGCGCTCCGCAAAAATCGTGTGAACGTTCGTTTCTGCAGCTCAGGGGCATGGCGAACGGGTGAAAAGGGGGTTTGAGGGAGGGTTTGCGCGCCCGGATGCGAGCCCCGGCACGCTCCGGCGCGTGCCGGGCTCACCCGAGGTCGAGCCGCTCCAGCCGCGCCAGGACGGTGTCCAGTACGGAGTTCGGGAGGGCGTAGTTCAACCGCAGCGAACCCTGGCCGCCGGGGCCGAATTCGGCGCCGTCGGAGGCCTCCAGGCCGCAGCGCTCCAGCAGCGCCCGCCGCGCCGCCCCGGGCGGCAGACCGAGGGCGGCGGCGTCCAGCCAGAGCAGGTACGAGGCCTGCGGCGCCGAGCGGACGGCGGAGCCGAGGCGGTCGGTGAGCCGGACCCGGGCGTCGGAGAGGTGGGCGAGCAGCGTGTCCAGCCACGGACCCCCCTCGCGCAGCGCCGCCTCCTGCACGGTCTGCTCCAGCAGGCCGCCCTCCCAGAGGCCGTAGCCAGCCAGCGCGTCGGCGAACCGCGCGCGCAGCCCGGGATCGGGGACGAGGGCGAAACTGCTGGGGATCCCCGAGCAGTTGAAGGTCTTGCCGACGGAGTTGAGGGTGACGGCGAGGTGCCGGTGCGCCGGGTCGACGGTGGTGACCGCGACGGGGTGGACGTGGCCGGGGTGGGTGAGGTCGCCGTGCACCTCGTCCGAGACCAGAAGCGCGCCCGCCTCCGCCGCCCGCCCGGCCAGGGCGCGCAGCTCCTCGGCGGACCAGACCCGGGCGGAGGGGTTGTGCGGGCTGCTGAGCAGGACGGCGGTGGCGGGGCCGGGCAGCGGGCCGTCCGGGAGCCGGTAGCCGTCCGGGCCGACGGGGAGCGGGAGTTCGCGGTACCCGATCCGGGCGGCCCGGCACAGCTGGGCGAAGCCGCCCCACTCCGGGGCCGGGAACAGGACAGGCGCCTGCGGCCGTACGGTCTCCAGCAGGACGCGAAGGGCGGTGCGCGGGCCGCAGGGCAGCAGCAGGACCCAGTCCGGGTCCACGGCGGCGCCGTGCCGGGCGCGGTACCAGTCGGCGACCAGCTGCCGGCCGGCCGGGTCGCACGCCGTGTAGCCGTACGCGCGGTGGCCGGCGCGACGGCGCAGGGCCTCGGCGATGGCGGGCGGGCCGGGGAGGTCCATGTCGGCGAGGCCCATCGGGACCACCCCGGGGGAGTCCGCGCGGGCCCACTTGCTGCTGCCGGTGCCGGAGCGGTCGAAGGGGGCGGTGAAGTCGGCGGTGAAGTCGGTGGTGAGGTCGGGAGCCGGGGCGGGCTCGGGGGCGGCCGTGGGATCGGGGGCCGGGACGCCGCGAACAGATGACAGATTTCGAAATCTGTTATCTGTTCGCTGAAAGCTGTCGTCTGTCATCTGTCATCCGTCATCTGTTCGCCGGCACCCGTGGTCCGGTGCCGCTGCCGTCTGCTCCTGCCCCGCCAGGTACGCCGCCAGCCCCCGCCGCCCCCGTCGCATCATCACCGCGTGGTTGGCCCGGAACACCGGGTGAAGGGGCAGGGCGAGCCGTCGCAGCAGCGGCTTTCCGGGCCGGGTGTCCTCCTCGAACAGCACCCGGCTGCCGCCGCCGGCCGGGGCACCCGTACCGCCGGGCTCGTCCGCCGTCACCGTGAACCGTGACCACCCGGTCAGGTCGCCCCGCATGACCGCCTCCAGCACCCCCGCGACCGGGTCGCGCCGCCTCGTCTCCAGGCCGATCACCAGCCGGTACGGCAGCAGGGCGCGCACCACCACGTCCCCGGTGGCCTCGCCGGTCGGCCGCACCTCGCGGATCTCCGGCCACCACAGCGGGTAGCTCCGCACGTCCTCCAGCACCGCGTACACGGCGGACGTCGGTGCGGCGAGCCGCCACACGCCCCGGAAGCGGTAGTGGTTGGGGTCCACGCGCTCACCCTAGCCGGGCCGGGGCGGCGTGAAGCCCGAACGTCGGCAGGCCGTTGCCGAGTTGGCGCCGGTTCCGCCCTGGCCCCGCTCCGGGACGGGACCGACCGGGCTCCCGCCCCGCTCCGGTGCGGCTCCAGTGCGGCTCCGGGCGCGGAGGTGAACACTCCGCTTGCACCCGTTCGGGGTGCGGGGGAGGATCTTCTGTGCTTGTAGTCTCATCTATCACTGCAGCATCCCGAGGGCGCTGCAACCCCAGAACCGGAGTGAAGGAGTCACAGGCATGCGGCGACCGAACTGGGTACCGGAGGGCACGGACCTGGACAAACCGAACGCCGCACGGGTCTACGACTACTACCTCGGGGGCTCGCACAACTTCGAGGTCGACCGGGAGATGGCCCGCAAGGCGATCGCCCTGTGGCCGGAGCTGCCGCAGATCATGCGCTCCAACCGAGCCTTCCTGCGCCGCGCCGTGACCTTCCTCGCCGAGCAGGGCATCAGCAGGTTCCTGGACATCGGCTCCGGCATCCCCACCTTCGGCGCGGTGCACGAGATCGCCCGCGCGATCCGCCCCGAGGCGAAGGTCGTCTACGTGGACCGCGACCCGGTCGCCGTCGCGCACAGCAAGCTGCTGCTGGAGGACGACCCGGCCAGCTCCGTCGTCCAGGCCGACCTGCGCGACGTCGAGCACCTGCTGTCCCGCCCCGAGGTGGTCGAGCTGCTGGCGGAGGGCGAGCCGGTGGCCGTGCTGCTGGTGGCCGTCGCGCACTTCGTCAGCGACGACGAGGACCCCTGGAAGCTGATCGGCGTGGTCCGCGACGCGCTCCCGCCCGGGAGCGCGCTGGTGCTCTCGCACGCTTCGCTGGAAGGCCGCCCGGACCAGGCGGAGGACCACCAGAAGCTCTACCGGAAGACGCCGACCCCGCTGACCATGCGTACCCACGAGCAGATCACCGCGATGTTCGCGGGCTTCGAGCTGGTCGAGCCGGGCGTGGTCTACCTGCCGCAGTGGCGCCCGGACCAGCCCGACACCGTCGGCGAGCACCCCGAGCGGATGACCGGGGTGGCGGGCGTGGGGCTCCGCCCTTGAGCGGACGCGACAGCCGGGGCACCGACGGCCGCCCACCCCGCGAGGCGGCCGCCGGGCGCACGGCGCTGGGCACGGCCGGCACCACGGCACCGCTGGGTACGGTCGGCACCACCGCGTTCGGTACCGGCGGGACCACCGCCTCCGGCACGGGCGGGACCACCGCCTCCGGTGCCGGCCGAGTGCCCGGGGCGCGCCGATGAGTACCGCCCCGGTGCGCGGCGACGCCGAACGCTTCCACGAGGAGTGGGCCCGGCTGCTCTCGGCCGACCACGGCATCGCCGTCCACCCCGGCCTGCTCAACCGGCTGGTCGCACGCACCGCCGCCCTGCTGCACCGGGCCCAGGAGGACGAGCCCTTCGAGCCCCGCCTGGCCGCGCAGGCCGGCGCCGAACTGGTCGACGCGCACTTCACCGACCCGGTGCTGCTGGCCCGGACCGTCGAGCTGCTCCAGGCGCAGCCCCTCGCGGACGACCGGGGCCCCGCCCTGACCGGCGCCTTCGCGGCCGGCTGGGCCGCCGCCCTGCGCGAGCGCACGCTGAGCGAGCAGGAGGCGATCCGCACCGCCGCCGACGCCGCCCGCAAGGAGGCCGAGCGGGCGCTGCGCGCCTCCGAGGCCCGGTTCCGCGCGCTGTTCGAGAGCGCGGCGATCGGCATCGGCATCGGTGACACCGACGGCAACATCATGGCCGTCAACAAGGCCCTTCAGGAGCTGTTCGGTGCGGGCCCGGCGGACATGATCGGCCGCCGGGTCGGCGACCTCGTGCACCCCGAGGATGCCCCGGGCGTGTGGGAGGCGTACGAGGAACTGATCAGCGGCAAGCGCGACTACTTCCAGTTCGACAAGCCGTACTACCGCCAGGACGGCGAGGTGGTCTGGACCCACCTGACCGTCTCGCTGATCCGCGACGACGACGGCTCCCCGCAGTACCAGGTCGCGATGCTGGAGGACGTCACCGACCGCTACCGCCTCCAGGAGCGGCTGCGCCACCAGGCCACCCACGACCCGCTGACCGGCCTGCCCAACCGGGCGGCCTTCTTCGAGCGGCTGGAGAAGCTGTTCGAGGACCCGGAGCCGGGCGCCCGCTTCGGCCTCTGCTACGTCGACCTCGACGGCTTCAAGGTGGTCAACGACAGCCTCGGCCACGACATGGGCGACCAGCTGCTGGCCGCCGTCGCCGCGCGCCTGAAGGCCGCCCTCACCCCGGCCGGACACCTGGTGGCCCGGCTCGGCGGCGACGAGTTCGTCGTCCTGCTGGAGAAGTGCCGCGGCGAGCAGGAGGCGGTGGCCGCCGCGAAGAGCGTGCTCAAGGCACTGGCCGGCCCGGTGCTGATCGGCGACCACAAGCTCGCCGTGGGCGCCAGTGTCGGCGTGCTCGAACGGCGGGTCTCCACCACCACCCCGGGCGCCGCCGTCCGGGCCGCCGACCTCACCCTGTACCGCGCCAAGGAGGCGGGCCGCGGCCGCTGGACGCTGTTCGACCCCAAGGAGAACGCCCGCGCGGTCAGCCGCTACGCGGTGTCGGTGCGGATGCCGGCCGCCCTCGACCGCGGCGAGTTCTTCATCGACTACCAGCCGCTCTACCGCCTCGCGGACGGCCGGCTGGCCGCCGTGGAGGCGCTGGTGCGCTGGCGCCACCCGCAGCTCGGCGTGCTCGGGCCGGACGAGTTCGTCACCACCGCGGAGGAGACCGGGCTGATCATGCCGCTCGGCCGCTGGGTGCTGGAGCAGGCCTCCGGCCAGGCCGCCGAGTGGATCAAACGGTTCGGCGACGCCGCGCCGCAGCTGAACGTCAACCTGGCGGTCCGCCAGGCGCGCAGTGCCGCCCTGGTCACCGACCTCGCCCGGATCCTGGACAGCACCGGCCTGGACCCGGCCCGGCTCCAACTGGAGATCACCGAGTCGACCGTGGTCGGGCCCGAGGACGAGGCGCTGCGCACCCTGCACGGGCTGGTCGACCTCGGGGTGTCGCTGGCCGTGGACGACTTCGGCACCGGCTGGTCCAACCTCGCCTACCTGCGGGATCTGCCGGTCTCCGGGCTGAAGATCGCCGGATCCTTCGTCGGGGACCTGCACGAGCCGGGCAAGGACGAGTCCACCGGGTGGCGGATCGTCAGCGGTCTGGTGTCGATGGCGCACGCGCTCGGCCTGAACGTCACCGCCGAGGGCGTGGAGACCGCCAGGGACGCCGAGCGGCTGCGGACCATGGGCTGCGACTGGGCGCAGGGCTGGCACTTCGGCCGACCGGTGCGGCCGGACGAGATCGCCCGGCGGATCCTGGAGGAGCCGAAGGGGCGTCCGGTCGGGGACCGCTGAGGGGCGGCCCCGACGCGGCTGCGGCACGGCTGCGGCGCGGTTGCGGTCGGGGAACGGCCTGGGTTCCGTCGGGCCGGGGTCAGGCCGGGGTCAGGTCCGGCTCGGGCCTCGGTCGAGCCAGGTCAGGCCCCGGGGCGGGCTTCAGGTCGGGCCCCGGTCGTCGGGGCGGGCGGTGCCGGTTCCCCGCCGCTGGTCGCGCTTGGGTATCGGTCCTGCGCCGGGTCGGTCCTGATCCGGGAAACCGCCCGACACCTCTACCCGCCGTGCGGGATGATGACGCGTCAAAATCACCAGTCGGCATCGGCGCACCCGTGGTCACGGCCCCGCGCCGGCCCGGGCCGCGGGGAGGGGAACGTCGCATGGGCACGACGGAGGACGCGGACCCGGCGGACGGAGACCGGCGTGAGCCGCGGCCCCGGTCGGCGGGCGGCGCCGGACCGGTGGACGAGCCGCGCAGCCGGGTGGAGCGGTGGTCGCGCGGGCGGTGGCGCGCGCCCGACGGCGAGCCGGGCCGCTCGTCCCGGCTCGGGGCCGTACCGCCGCCCCGGGCGGACTCCGAGGCCGCGACCCGTCGGATGCCGGGTACGGCCCCCCGCTTCGATCCCGAGGCCGCGACCCGTCGGGTGTCCGGCGGCGGTTCCCGCTTCGACCCGGACGCCGCGACCCGTCGGGTGCCCGGGGCCCGGCCGCGCTTCGACCCGAAGGCGCCGACGAAGGTCCGGCGGGTCCGCCCGGGGCGGTTCGACCCGGACGCGGCGACCGAGGTCGTCCGGCCGGTGGCCGGCGGGGAGGCAGCCCCGTCGTGGCAGGACGGCGTCGGTCCCGGGCCGACACCGGGCAGCCCCGGCCCCGGTTCTGGCTTCGGCCCCGGCCTCAACGGCGGCCCGGGCCTGAACGGAGGCGCGTACGGCGCCCGGGGCGTCGGGGGTGTCGGCTCCGAGGGCGTCGACCCTGCGGGGGTCGACGCCGCGGGCACCGGTGCCGACACCGCCGACGGCCCGTCCGAGGACGCCTTCCCGGACGCCCTGCGGGACCGCTTCATCCCGCTGGGCCGGGCGGGCGCGGGCTCCGAGGGCACCGTCTGGTACGTCCGGCGCACCGACGGCGCGGGCGACGCGGCCGTCAAGGTGGCCGCGGCCGGCCAGCCGATGGACCACGACCTGCTGGACCACCTGCGCAACGACGGCTTCCGCCGGCACGTCCCGCACCTGATCGACTACGGGCGGGTCCGCCACCACGGGGCGCTGGTCGACTGGGTGGCCATGGAGTACCTCCCGGTCACCCTCGCCGCGCACGTCGCCGGGCTGTGGCAGGAGGGCGGGCACGCGAACCGGCGCACCACCGAGCAGATCGTCTACGAGCTGGTCGCCCTGCTCGACTTCTGGCAGCAGCGGATCAGGCGCAACCCGCTGGACTTCAAGCCCGCCAACATCCTGGTGCGCCCCGGCAGCGGCTCCGGCGAGTTCGTGATCGCCGACTTCGGCGGCGTCGACCGGCTCACCGACAGCCGCCGGTTCACCTCCGCGATGATGGTCACCGTCGCCTACATGGCCCCCGAGCAGCTGGCCGGCAAGAACCACCCGGCCGGTCCGTGGTGGGGGCTCGGCAACGTGCTGTACGAACTGTTCGTCGGCCGCCCCCGGTTCGTCGGCGCGGACGGTGAGCGCGCGGCCGACCAGGAGCTCGAACTGGAGCTGGTCATGGGCGAGGAGGTGGACCTCGGCGCGGTCCGTGACCCACGCCAACTCCTCCTGCTCCAGGGCCTGTTCACCAAGATGCCGGAGGACCGCTGGACGGCGCCGCAGGTCCGTGGCTGGCTGGCCGGAGGCAGTCCCGAGGTGGTCCGCCGCCGACCCCAGGCGCAGGCCCGCGCCCACCGGCCGGTCACCTTCCTCGGCAACCCCTTCACCGACCCGGCGCGGCTCACCGAGGCACTGCTCAAGAACTCCGGTGCCGCGGCGCGCTGGCTCTCCACCGGGGGAGCGGAACGGCTGCGGGACTGGCTGCGCGACGAGGTCGAGGACACCGTCTTCGACCTGCACTACCTCACCGACGTGGCCCGGGCGCCCGGCTCCCGGCGCGAGTCGGTGGCGGCCGTCGCCGTGCTCGCGCTCGGCGCCGCCTTCGCCCCGTCCGCGACCCCGCACTACCGCGACCGCGCGGTCGACACCACCGGGCTGGAACGCGTCGTCAGCGAATCGGACGGCGCCGAGTTCATCGACGAACTGGTCCGGGGCGGGGCGCCCGCCGTCGTCGCCCGCTACGACTGCTTCCACCCCGAATGCGCCGGCGAGCACTGCTCGCGACTGCTCGCGCTGGCCGCACTGCCGGAGGTGCTCACCGAGGTGGACCGGCTGGCGCGCACCGTCGGCGGCGGCCGGCGCGGCGGCAACGGGCTCAGCCCGGAGGAACGGGAGGAGGCGCACCGGCAGGCGGTGTGGCTGAGCATCCGGCCCGAGGAACGCCTACGGCTGCTGGGCCGGCTCTCGCCGCTGCCCGCCGCGCTGCACCGGCTGCCGCTGCCCGAACGGGTGTCGGAACTGGCCGCGGTGGTCGCGGCGACGGTGGTCGACGGCGCGCTCGCGACCGGCGCGGGCGCCCGCACGGCCGTGCGGGCGGCGGCCCGGCGACCGGCACCCGACCCGGCGGCGGCCACCCCCCGGGACGTGGTGCGGCGCCGCTGGTCGGCGCTGCGGCGCCAGGCGGTGGCGGCCGACCCGGCGCAGGTGGCCGGGCGGGCGGCCCTGGTCGCGGCCGAGGCCCTGCGGCGGCGGGGCCGGGGACGGCCCGAACGCCCCGAACCGGAGCCCGGCGTACGGCAGGAGGGGCGGCTGACCAGGCTGTGGCGCAACCGGCGCCGTCGGCCGCCGGTCGACTGGCGCGCCCGGCTGGAGGCCTGGTGGCCGCACGCCCGCACCGCGCTGCCGCGCCGGGCCGGGGCCGTCCTGCTGCTGCTCCTCGGCTTCGGGCTGCTGCTCTGGGCGGGTGCGGTGATCCGCTACCCGGTCGAGGCCGGCGAGAAGCTGGGCATCGCGCCCGGCGGCGCCTTCGGCGGACCGCTCCGTACGGCGGGCGACCACGCGGCCCGGCAGGTGGTCGGCCAACTCGGCGCGGCCTTCGCCGCCGCCGCCGTCCTCGCGTTCTTCCCGGCCCGGGTCGGCCTCGGCACGGCGCTGCTGACCGGCGCCGGGGCCTTCACGATCGGCTACCTGCGGCTCGGGCCGCCGATGACGGCGCTGGAGGCGCCGCAGCCGGTGGCCGACCGGGTGGTCGTGTTCGAGGGCGGGATGGGCAGCTGGGCCGGGATCGCGGCGGTGGTGGCGATCGTGGCGTCGCTCGCACTGATCGAACGGGCGGCGGGGCGGCTGCTGAAGCCCGCCCACGACGCGCGTCGGCGGGTCCGGGAGGCCTGGCGGCGGCTGGACGAGCGGAGCGCGGCCCGCTCCGGAACCCGACGGCCGCGCGGCGCGCCCACCGGGACGGCCGCCGGGCGGTGGCGTGCGGGCGGGCCGGGTGTGCGCGACCGGCTGCGGTTCGCGCTCGGGACCACGGCGGTACTGGTCCTGCTGCTGTGGGCGGCGGTCGAGGTGCGGCTCGCGGTCACCGGGGTGCACGGGACGCCGGCCTCCTGGGGCGCGGGCGAGACGGGGGCGGCCTACCAGGCCGGGTTCGTCGTCCTGCTGGCGGTGGTGTCACTGGCCAGCACCCTGGGCACGCCGGTCACCGCCCGGGCCCTCTTCGTGCTCTGGATCCCGGCCACCCTGTTCCTGGGCGCCTGGCCCAAGCCGCTGGGCCCGGTCGAGGCACTCCGGATCCCGGTATTCGAGGGCGCGTTCCGCGCCGTCGCCGGGCTCTGGGGACACGGCGCCTTCTGGGCCGCCCTGCTGCTGGCCCTGCCACTGGCGGCCTACGGCATCCTGCGGACCGTCCGGCTGCGGGCGGGGGCGAACGGGCCACAGCGGACAGCGAACCGCTGACGGAAGTCGGCCGACAGCCGACAGCGAACAGATGACAGCAAACAGATGACAGATGACAGCTGACAGATTTCGAAATCTGTCAGCTGTCATCTGTTCGCCGCAACCCGCCGGCCGTCACCTGCCGGCGGTCGGCCGGGACGTGCCGTCCGCTCAGCCGACCAGCCGGGAGAGCTCGATCGAGTGCCCGGTCCGCTCCACCTTCGCCCGCAGGTACCGGACGTTGCTCGCCGACAGGTGGACGCCGGTCGGTACCCGGTGCCGCACGGTGATCCCGAGTCCGGCCAGCTGCGCCGCCTTGTCCGGGTTGTTGCTCAGCAGGTCGATGCCCGTGTGGCCGAGCGCGGCGAGCATCTGGGCGGCGGCGGTGTAGTCGCGGCCGTCCTCGGGCAGGCCGAGCGCCGTGTTGGCGTCGTACGTGTCCAGCCCGGAGTCCTGGAGGGCGTACGCGTCGAGCTTGTTGTAGAGCCCGATGCCCCGGCCCTCCTGGCGCAGGTAGAGCAGGTACCCGCCGGTCTCGCTGATCCGCTCGACCGACTCGCGCAGCTGCGGGCCGCAGTCGCAGCGGTCCGAGCCGAAGACGTCGCCCGTCAGGCACTCGGAGTGCAGCCGCACCAGCGGCGTTCCGCCCTCGGGGACCTCGCCGAGGGCGAGTGCCAGGTGTTCGGCGCCGTCGCTGAGGCCGTGGAAGGTGAAGACCTCGGCGTCGGCGTGGTAGCCGTCGGGGAAGGTCAGTGGGATGCGCACATGCGAGCGCACCGTGGCGGAGGCGGGTTGAGGCATGGGCGGGCCTTCGTCGATCGGAGGTGGACCGGGTTTGATCAGGGTCCGGGTGGACGGATGTCGACCGTACTCGGTTGTTCCAATTTGAACAACTGGCGGCCGGCATCCCCCGTGATCACGGACGCGCACAACACCCCGTCCGCCCCCGGTGTTCCCATCCGGCGTTCCAGCATGTGGAAGGGAGGCGGTCCGCGGTGTCGACACTGCGAGACTTCGTCCCGTTTCCTGGGCACGGGAACGCCCCGCGCACGACCACCGACGACCACGGAAGGTCCTGATCAGATGCCCACGAGCCGCGCCAACGCGACCCCCGACACCGCGACCCAGCCCCGCTTCGACGCCGAACAGCGCGCGATCGAAGCCCTCTACGCGGACGTGGTCCGCCGCAACAAGGGCGAGACGGAGTTCCACCAGGCCGTCCACGAGGTGCTGGAGACCCTCGCCCCGGTCCTCGCCCACCGCCCCGAACTCCTCGACGCCCGGATCATCGAGCGGATCTGCGAGCCCGAGCGCCAGCTGATGTTCCGGGTGCCGTGGACGGACGACTCCGGCGACATCCACGTCAACCGGGGCTTCCGAGTGGAGTTCAGCAGCGCCCTCGGCCCGTACAAGGGCGGACTGCGCTTCCACCCCTCGGTGAACCTCGGCATCGTCAAGTTCCTCGGCTTCGAGCAGATATTCAAGAACGCGCTCACCGGACTGTCGATCGGCGGCGGCAAGGGCGGCTCCGACTTCGACCCCAAGGGCCGCTCGGACGCCGAGATCATGCGGTTCTGCCAGTCCTTCATGACCGAGCTGCACCGCCACCTCGGCGAACACACCGACGTGCCGGCCGGGGACATCGGCGTCGGCGGCCGTGAGATCGGCTACCTCTTCGGCCAGTACAAGCGGATCACCAACCGCTACGAGAGCGGCGTGCTGACCGGCAAGGGCCTCGGCTGGGGCGGGGCGCAGGTCAGGACCGAGGCCACCGGCTACGGCTGCGTGCTGTTCACCGCCGAGATGCTGCACAGCCGCGGCGACAGCCTGGACGGGCGCCGGGTGGCCGTCTCCGGCTCCGGCAACGTCGCGGTCTACGCGATCGAGAAGGCGCAGCAGCTCGGCGCGACGGTGCTCACCTGCTCCGACTCCACCGGCTACGTCGTGGACGAGAAGGGCATCGACCTCGCCCTGCTCAAGGAGGTCAAGGAGGTCCGGCGCGGACGCGTCTCCGACTACGCCGAACTGCGCGGCAGCCACGTCCGGTTCGTGGAGGGGCCAGGCGTGTGGAGCGTGCCCTGCGAGGTCGCGCTGCCCTGTGCCACCCAGAACGAGCTGACCGAGGCCGACGCGCTCGCCCTGGTGCGCAACGGCGTGCTCGCGGTCGCCGAGGGTGCCAACATGCCCACCACCCCGGAGGCGGTGCGGGTGTTCCAGGAGGCCGGGGTGGCCTTCGGCCCGGGCAAGGCGGCCAACGCGGGCGGCGTCGCCACCAGCGCCCTGGAGATGCAGCAGAACGCCTCGCGCGACTCCTGGACCTTCGAGCGCACCGAGGAGCGGCTGGCCGGGATCATGAAGCACATCCACGACTCGTGCTTCACCACCGCCGAGCGCTACGGCCACCCCGGCGACTACGTGGCGGGCGCCAACATCGCGGGCTTCGAGCTGGTCGCGGACGCGATGCTGGCTCAGGGCCTGGTCTGATCCGGCCCCGCCGCGCGGCCGAGTTGCCGCCCTGCCGCGCTACCGAGTTGCTGCCGCGCTGCCGCGCTGCCGCGCTGCCGCCCCGCCGGGCCGCTGATCTGCCGGGCAACTGACGTGCTGCGCCGGTCACCCGGCGATCGGTACCCGACCGGAGCGGGCACCGATTGTCGGGTGAGGCAGGGTGGGTCCTTCCTACGGTGGTGATCAGCAAGGAAGGACGGGGCTCACGTGTTGGAACACCTGAACCGGGCGATGGACCACATCGAACGGCACCTGGACGGCGAGGTCGACGCGGCCGAGCTGGCGAGGATCGCGATGTCGTCGGAGTACCACTTCCGGCGGCTGTTCTCGATGCTGGCCGGCATGCCGCTGTCGGAGTACGTCCGGCGTCGGCGACTGACCGTCGCCGGGGCCGAAGTACTCGACGGCGAAAGGACGTTGCTCGACATCGCGGTCCGGTACGGGTACACCTCGGGGGAGGCCTTCGCCCGGGCGTTCCGGGCGATGCACGGGGTCGGGCCGGGAGAGGCCCGGCGCGACGGTGCGGTGCTCGTCTCCCAGCCCCGGATGTCCTTCCGACTCGTCGTGGAGGGAAGCAGCAGCATGGAATACCGGATCGTCGAGAAGCCGGACTTCCGGATCGTCGGCAAGAAGGCCCGGGTCACCCTGATCTACCAGGGGATCAACCCGGGGATCGCCGAGTTCATCAAGGGGCTCGGCACGGAGACCGTCGAGCGGATCACCGCCCTCACGGGCAAGGACCCGCTCGGCATCGTGTCGGTGAGCGACGACTTCGCGCCGAACCGCGAGGAGGGGTCCGAACTCGACTACTGGCACGCGGTGGTGGCGCGTGAGGACGCCGTCGTCCCGGAGGACCTGGACGTCCTCGACGTCCCGGCCGGGACGTGGGCGGTGTTCACCAACAGCGGGCCGTTCCCGCAGGCGTTGCAGGAGATGTGGGGTGACGTGGCCGCCCAGTGGTTCCCGTCCAACCCGTACGAGGCCCGGGTGGGGCCGGAGATCCTTCAGGTCCGCTTCGTCCCGGGGACCGGCGATGCCGAGGCCGAGCTCTGGATCCCGGTGGCGCGGGCGGTGCGGAGCTGAGGGCCGGCAACCGACAGCGGACGGCTGACAGAAAACAGCTGACAGAAAACAGCTAACAGAAAACAGATGACAGCTGACAGATTTCGAAATCTGTCAGCTGTCATCTGTTCTTTGTCCCCCCACCCCCGTTCGGCCCACCAGCGCCCGCCCCCGGTCCTCCCCGCCCCGCATGCTGGGGGCGGGGAGGACCGGGGCCGAGGGCCGAAGGCCGCTACCCGAGGAGCGTCCGCCGCCGTCGGCACCGCCGTCGCACCGCCACCGCCACCGCCAGGATCGCCCGTGCCCTCGGCCTGAACGTGCAACGAGCTGGAGAGCAGACGCCATGAAGCAGACCTCCGTGACCACCGACGCCCCCTGCTGGGTCGAGCTGGGCACCTCCGATCCGGCCGCCGCCCGGGCGTTCTACCGCGAGCTGTTCGGCTGGCAGGAGGACGACGGCGCGCGCCCCGAGGACGGCGACTACACCCAGATGCTCATGGACGGCGTCCCGGCCGCCGCGATCACCCCGCGCTACGCGCCGCAGCAGCCGACGGCCTGGACGGTCTGCTTCGCGGTCGCCGACGCCGATGCCACCGCGGCGAGGATCAAGGAGGCCGGCGGTGTCCTCCTGAAGGAGCCCACCGACGTGCTCGACCACGGCCGCTTCGCGGTGGCCGCCGACGGCTCCCGCGCGGTCTTCATCCTCTGGCAGGCCTGGGCGTTCAGAGGTGCCGGGGTGTTCAACGAGCCCGGCTCGCTCGGCTGGGTGGAACTGCTCACCCGCGATCCGGGCGGCGCGACCGACTTCTACCCGGCGGTCTTCGGCTGGTCCGTCGCCCCGTCCGAGCACTACACCCAGTGGGGCCTGGCCGGCCGGGACTTCGGCGGCATGCTGGTGATGGACGACGCCTTCCCGCCGCAGGTGCCGCCGCACTGGCTGCCGTACTTCGCGGTCGCCGACGCCGACCTCGCCGCCGACCGGGCGGTGGCCCTGGGCGCGGACGTGCTGATGCCCGCCGGCGGCGTGCCCGGCGGTCGGCGGATCGCCGTGCTGCGCGACCCCCAGGGCGCCCCCTTCGGCATCTACCACGCTCCCACGGAGGACTGACCCGGCCGCGGGGCGGCACCCGGCCGCCCGGCGGCAGTCACCCCCGCCGGCGCCGCGGCCCCCTCACCCCCGCCGGCGCCGCCCCGCCGCTGCGGCCACCGCGGCCGCCGCCGCCCCCGCCGTGATCAGCAGGGCCCCCAGCGGCACCACGTCGCCGACCCGGTCGTACCAGGTCAGCGTCCCGGGCGCGGTGAGCGGCAGCCGTACGGTCACCGCGCCGGTGCCGTCGGTGCCGAGCCGGGCGAGCTCCCGGCCCTGCGCGTCGAAGGCCGCCGAGACCCCGGTCAGCGAGGCCTGGACGGCGGGCCGCCCGGTCTCGGCGGCCCGGATCGCCGCCAGTGAGACGTGCTGCTCGGGCGCCCAGGTGTGCTGGAAGGTGGAGGTCGAGGACTGGTAGACCAGCACCCGGGCGCCGTCCCGCGCGGCGGTGCGCGCCATGTCGGGGAAGGCGGACTCGAAGCAGATCAGCGCCCCGACCGGCAGCGGCGCGCCCGTCCGGTCGGTGGCGGGCAGCAGGTGGAACGCGGTGCCGGGCGCCCGGTTCTCGCCCGCCGCCCGGCTGACCCCGGCGATCCAGCCGAGCACGGGCCGCAGCGGGATGTACTCGCCGAACGGCACCAGCCGGATCTTGCGGTAGCGGTCGACCACGCCCGCCGGGGAGACCAGTACCGCGTCCTTGGAGATCCGCCCGTCCGCCTTGCGCGCGTCCTCCCCGGCGATGACCTGGGCGCCGGTGGTCGCGGCGAGTCCGCGCAGCGCGTCCAGGGCGGCCGGGTCGTGGTCCAGGTCCGCCGTGGTGCTGCTCTCGCCCCACACCACCAGGTCGACGGGTTGTCCGACCAGGGCGGCGGTGGCCCGGGCACTGGCGTCGAACCGGGCCTGCGGGTCCTCCACGATGCCGGGCTGGACGAGTGCGACCGTGACGGCTCCGGCCCCGGCGGGTGCCGCGCGCAGCGCGAACAGGGCCGGGCCGGAGGCCAGCACCAGCACCGTCGCCGCGGCCGCGAGGGCGCGCGGCCGCCAGTGCACCGCGGTCAGGGCGATCAGCACCCCGGTGTTCACCGCCACCACCGCCGCGCTGACCAGCCAGATCCCGCCCGTCGAGGCCAGCCCGAGGATCGCCGGGTGCTGCCACTGGGTGGCACCGAGCAGGGCCCACGGCCCACCGAGCGCGGGCCAGGAGCGCGCGTACTCGGCGGACACCCAGACCGCCGGGACGAGCACCAGTGCGAGCAGCGCCCGACGGGTGGTCAGCGGCGGCCCCAGCAGCCGGTGCACGGTGTACCCGACGGCGCCCTGCAGGGCCCCGATCAGCACGGCGAGCACCGGCAGTCCCGGTCCGATGGACGGCACCAGCCAGTACATCGCGGCGAGGATGAACCCGGCCCCGAACCACCACCCGCGCACCGCCGCCTCGCGCCCGCCGGGTGCCCGCTGCATCAGCAGCAGCCCGGGGACGAGCGCGATCCACGCCAGCCAGGCCTGGCCGGGCGCGGGGAACGCGAGCACGGGTACCGCCCCGGCCGCCAGTGCTCCGAGCTGCGCCCGGTAGCGGTGCGGCGCACGCGGCTCCCGTTCCTCGGTGGGGGTCGTGCTCAGGGCTGGGCTGGCGGGAGCGATGCGGCGCGACATGACCCGTATTGTCCGCTTGGACGGCGTGGGCCACCAGTGTGCCCGTCACCCGGATGGGCGACGGGCACCGGCGGGCGCACCAACGGCACGGCGGAGCCCCTCCTCTCGAACGGACGTCCGAACGAACGTCCGAGGGGACGTCCTAGGGGAGGGGCCGGGCGGCGGGCCTCAGCCCTCCTCGCCCTCCAGGTCCCCCTCGGTCTCCAGGAACGCGGCCTGGAGCTGCGCGATCAGCTCCGGGTCCGGCTTCTCCCAGAGGCCGCGGCTCGCCGCCTCCAGCAGGCGCTCGCTGATCCCGTGCAGCGCCCACGGGTTGGCGCCCGCGAGGAACTCCCGGTTGACCGGGTCGAGCACGTACTCCTGGGTCAGCTTCTCGTACATCCAGTCCGCGACGACGCCCGTCGTGGCGTCGTAGCCGAACAGGTAGTCGACCGTGGCGGCCATCTCGAAGGCGCCCTTGTAGCCGTGGCGGCGCATCGCCTCGATCCAGCGCGGGTTCACCACGCGGGCGCGGAAGACGCGGGCCGCCTCCTCGGTCAGGGTGCGGGTGCGGACCGTCTCGGGGCGGGTGGAGTCGCCGATGTAGGCGGTCGGCGCCTTGCCGGTGAGGGCGCGGACGGTGGCCACCATGCCGCCGTGGTACTGGAAGTAGTCGTCCGAGTCGGCGATGTCGTGCTCGCGGGTGTCGGTGTTCTTCGCGGCGACGGTGATCCGCTTGTACGCGGTCTCCATCTCCTCGCGGGCGGGCCGGCCGTCCAGCCCCCGCCCGTACGCGTAGCCGCCCCAGACCGTGTACACCTCGGCGAGGTCGGCGTCGGTGCGCCAGTCCCGGCTGTCGATGAGCTGGAGCAGTCCGGCCCCGTACGTGCCCGGGCGGGAGCCGAAGACGCGGACGGTGGCCTTGCGCTCGTCGCCGTGGACCGCGAGGTCGGCCTGGACGTGGGCCCGGACGAAGTTCTGCTCGTCGGCCTCCTCCTGGGCGGCGGCCAGGCGCACCGCGTCGTCCAGCAGGGCGACCACGTGCGGGAAGGCGTCCCGGAAGAAGCCGGAGATGCGCAGCGTCACGTCGATGCGCGGGCGGCCCAGTTCGGCCAGCGGGATCGGCTCCAGGCCGGTGACCCGGCGGGAGGCGTCGTCCCAGACCGGGCGGACGCCGAGCAGGGCGAAGGCCTCGGCGATGTCGTCGCCGGCGGTGCGCATGGCGCTGGTGCCCCAGAGCGAGAGCCCGACCGAGGGCGGGTAGGCGCCGTCGTTGTCGGCGGTGTACCGCTCGACCAGCGAGGCGGCCAGGGCCTGGCCGGTCTCCCAGGCGAGCTTGCTGGGGACGGCCTTCGGGTCGACCGAGTAGAAGTTGCGGCCGGTCGGCAGCACGTTGACCAGGCCGCGCAGCGGCGAGCCGGACGGGCCGGCCGGGACGAAGCCGCCCCGCAGCGCGTGCAGCACCGCGTCCAGCTCGTCGGTGGTCGCGGCCAGGCGCGGCACCACCTGGGAGGCGGCGAAGTCCAGCACCTGGCGGACGGCCTCCCGGACGGTCTCCGGCAGGTCGGCGGTGACCTTCTCGACCGCCTCGGGCGCCCAGTCCTCCGCCTCCATCGCCTCGACCAGGGCGCGGGCCCGGGCCTCGGCCGCGTCGGTGGCACCGAGGGTCAGCGCCGCCTCGTCCAGCCCGAGCGCCTCGCGCAGGCCCGGCAGCGCGCTGACGCCGCCCCAGATCTGCCGGGCGCGCAGGATGGCGAGCACGATGTTGACCCGGTCGACGCCGGCCGGCGCCTGGCCGAGGACGTGCAGGCCGTCGCGGATCTGGGCGTCCTTGATCTCGCAGAGCCAGCCGTCGACGTGCAGCAGGAAGTCGTCGAAGCCGTCGTCCTCGGGGCGCTCGTCCAGGCCGAGGTCGTGGTCGAGCTTGGCGGCCTGGATGAGGGTCCAGATCTGGGCGCGGATCGCGGGCAGCTTGGCCGGGTCCATGGCGGCGATGTTGGAGTGCTCGTCCAGCAGCTGCTCCAGGCGCGCGATGTCGCCGTAGGAGTCGGCGCGGGCCATCGGCGGGACGAGGTGGTCGACCAGGGTGGCGTGGGCGCGGCGCTTGGCCTGGGTGCCCTCGCCCGGGTCGTTGACCAGGAAGGGGTAGACCAGCGGCAGGTTGCCGAGGACGGCGTCCGGGCCGCACTCGGCGGACAGGGCGGCGGTCTTGCCGGGCAGCCACTCCAGGTTGCCGTGCTTGCCGAGGTGGATCACGGCGTGGGCGCCGAAGCCGCCGTCCTCCCGCGCGGCCTCGATCCAGCGGTAGGCGGCCAGGTAGTGGTGGCTCGGCGGCAGGTCGGGGTCGTGGTAGATGGCGACCGGGTTCTCGCCGAAGCCGCGCGGCGGCTGGATCAGGACCAGCAGGTTGCCGGAGCGGATCGCGGCCAGCACGATGTCGCCGTCCGGGTTCTGCGAACGGTCGACGTACAGCTCGCCGGGGGCCGGGCCCCAGTGCGCCTCGACCTGCTCGCGCAGGCCGGCGGGGAGAGTGGCGTACCAGCGGCGGTAGTCGGCGGCGGGGATGCGCACCGGGTTGCGGGCGAGCTGGTCCTCGGTCAGCCAGTCCTGGTCGTAGCCGCCGGCCGCGATCAGGGCGTGGATGAGGGCGTCGCCCTCGTGGCCGTTCGTGGGGTCGCCGTCCTCGTCGTGGAAGGCGGGCAGGTCGTTCCCGAGGTCCATACCCTCCTCGCGCAGCCGGTCCAGCAGGCGGACGGCGCTGGCCGGGGTGTCCAGGCCCACGGCGTTGCCGACCCGGGCGTGCTTGGTCGGGTACGCGGACAGCACCAGCGCGAGGCGACGCTCGGCGGCCGGGACGTACCGCAGCCGGGCGTGGGCGACGGCGGTGCCGGCCACCCGGGCGGCCCGCTCCGGGTCGGCGGCGTAGACGGTGAGGCCGTCCTCGTCCAGCTCCTTGAAGGAGAACGGGACGGTGATCAGGCGGCCGTCGAACTCCGGCACGGCGATCTGGGTGGCGGTGTCCAGCGGGGACAGGCCGTCGTCGCTGCCCTCCCACTGGGCGCGCGACCAGGTCAGGCAGAGCGCCTGGAGGATCGGACGGTCCAGCGCGGCCAGCGCGCCCGCGTCCCAGGCCTCCTCGTCGCCGCCGGCCTGCGCGTCGGCCGGGCGGGTGCCACCGGCGGCGAGCACCGTGGTGACGAGCGCGTCGGCCTCGCCCAGCGCGGCCAGCAGCTCGGGCTCGGCGCCGCGCAGCGAGGCGCAGTAGTAGGCCCTGGCCCGGGCGCCCTGGTCCTCGATCGCCCGGCAGAGGGTCTCGACGAAGCCGGTGTTGCCGCTCATGTGGTGGGCTCGGTAGTAGAGCACCGCGACGGTCGGGCGGTCGGTGCCGTCCTCCCCGTCGCGGGCCTCGCGCTCCAGCGGACCCCAGGCCGGCGCGGAGGCCGGCGGGGCGAAGCCGTGCCCGGTCAGCAGCACGGTGTCGGAGAGGAAGGCGCCCAGCTCGGCCAGGTTGGCCGCGCCGCCGTGGGCGAGGTAGGCGTGCGCCTCGGCGGCGATGCCGGCCGGGACGGTGGACAGCTCCATCAACTGGGCGTCCGGGGCCTGTTCGCCGGTCAGCACGATCACCGGGCGGGGGCCGGCCAGCAGCGCGTCCAGGCCCTCCTGCCAGGCACGGCGCCCGCCGAGCAGGCGGACCACGACGAGCTCGGTGCCCTCCAGCAGCGCGGGCAGGTCCTCGGGGGTGAGCCGGGCCGGGTTGCCGAGCCGGTAGCGCACCGGTCCCTCGGCGGCGCGGGCGCTGAGCAGGTCGGTGTCGGACGTCGACAGCAGCAGGATCATGCGAAGGGCCTCCCGGCCTCGTCGGTGGCCGTGGCGGCCGTGAAGTGGGCCGGGGCGGCCTGGATGCGGGCCTGGGCGGCGCAGGCGTCCGCCGTGGCGGACGTGGCAGACGTGGCTGCGACCGGTGCGGCCGTGACCGCGGCCGGGGAGGCCGTGTCGACGGCCGGTGACGCGTGCGCGGGCATGCGACAGCGCTGGTGCATTTCTGCCTTCCTCGGGGTCCGCGCCCCGGGCCGGTGGAGGACGGCAGGAGTTCCTGGCTCCCGCGGCCGACCGGCTTCCCGGTGAACCGCGGTCACAGTGGCGGGACCGCACCGGGCTTGCACCGGTTTCCTCCCCTGCGCCGTCGCTGGCGTGTGGACGGTCCGCCGGGACCGCCCGCCCAGCATCGTACGGGGTACGGCTGACCTGGGGGAGAGTGAGCTTTCGGCCGCGTACCCGGGGCCGCCCGCGGGCACGGGTCCGGCGGCCCGTGCGCGCGGCCCGTGGGTGGTGGGCGTGAGCGGTGGGCGTGGGCGGGGCCCGTGGGCGTGGGCGGGGGTGGCGGGGGGTGTCGGCCGGGGTGTGCCGGGGGGCGCCGGCCTGCGGTGGGGTGTGATGCAGCGGACGGCGGCAACCGATCGGATCATCTGTATGCTCGCCGCCATGCCACCGACACCCGACGCCACCGCGCCGGGCGCCGCCGTGCCCGACCGGGAGGTGCCCGACCGGGGGCGTGCGGACGCCTGCCCCGGGGCACTGCGCCTGCACCCTGCCGACGACGGCTCCCTGGCCCGGATCCGCCTCCCCGGCGGACTGCTGACGGGCCGTCAGGCGCTCGCGCTGGCCGAGGCCGCCGAGGCCCTGGGCGACGGGGAGCTGGAGACCACCTCACGCGGCAACGTCCAACTGCGGGGCCTGGATCCGCACTGCGCGGCGGACCTCGCCGGACGGCTGCGCGCCGTCGGACTGCTGCCCTCGGACACCCATGAGCGGGTCCGCAACATCGTGGCCTCGCCGCTGGCGGGGCTGGACACCACCGCCTCCGCCTCCGCCAACGCCACCGCCAACGCCTCCGCCAACGCCGATGTGCAGGCCTGGGTACGGGAACTGGACGCGCGGCTGTGCGCGAGCGACTGGGCGGCCGGGCTCTCCGGCAAGTTCCTGTTCGCGCTGGACGACGGGCGGGGCGACGTCGCCGCGCTCGACGCCGATGTGACATTGATCGCAGGCTCGGGGGACGCCGCTCCCGGCGGCATCGCCTCTTCCGGCACCGACGCCCCGGGCCGCCAGACTGTGCTGAGGCTAGGGCGGTCGGACCACGGACACCCGGTCGAGGCCGGGCAGGAGGTGACGGCCGTGCTGGACGCGGCCCGCGCCTTCCTGGACGCGCTGCGGACGAGCGGGCGCAAGGCCTGGCACCTGCGCGAGGTCCCCGACCTGCTGCCCGCCGGCTCGGTGCCGCTGCCCGCCTTCGCCGGTGCCGCGCCCGCCGTCGGCGCGCATCCCGGCGGGCTCTCGGTGGGCCTGCGCTTCGGCCGGGCGAGCGCCGCGCAGTGGCGGGTACTGGTCGCCGTCGCGACCGGCTCGTCCGCGATGACCGGTTCGCCTGGGATGACCGGTGCGCCCGCCGCGAGTGGTTCGCCGGCGACCGGCGGCCCGTCGGGTGAGCTGCGGCTGACGCCCTGGCGCGGCGTGGTGCTGCCCGGCGCTCCGGCGGACCGGCTGGCCGCGCTCGCCGAGGCCGGGTTCCGTACCGAGCCCGGGTCGTCCTGGGAACGCGCCACCGCCTGCACCGGGTTGCCGGGCTGCGCCAAGTCCCTCGCCGACGTCCGCTCGGACGCGGCCCGGGCCCTGGACGCCACGGTCGGCGCCACGGTCGGAGCCGCTGCCGGCGTCGCGGGCGCGCTGCCCGTGCACTGGTCGGGCTGTGAACGGCGCTGCGGCCACCCGGCCGGGCGGTGGGTGGACGTGCTCGCCACGGGGCACGGCTACCGGGTGACGGTGAACGAGCCTACGGCCGCTGCCACGGCTGCCGAGGTGACGAACGAGGAGATGGCCGAGGCTGTCGCCGAGGCCAGGAGGACCACGAAGTGATCGAGTACGAGAAGGACGGCGCGTCCATCTACCGCCAGTCCTTTGCCACCATCCGCGCGGAGGCCGATCTGGCCGCCCTTCCGGCGGACGTCTCCCAGGTCGCGGTGCGGATGATCCACGCCTGCGGGATGGTCGACCTGGTCGAGGACCTGGTGTACTCGCCCGGAGTGGTCGCCTCCGCGCGTGCCGCGCTGCGCGCCGGTGCGCCGATCCTCTGCGACGTCAACATGGTCGCGAGCGGTGTGACCCGCAAGCGGCTGCCCGCCGACAACGAGGTGGTCTGCACCCTCACCGACCCGTCGGTGCCCGACCTCGCCCGCCGGATGGGCAACACCCGCAGCGCCGCGGCCATGGAGCTGTGGCTGCCCCGGCTGGAGGGCGCGGTGGTCGCCGTCGGCAACGCGCCGACCTCGCTGTTCCGGCTGCTGGAGATGATCGAGGCGGGCGCGCCGCGTCCGGCCGCGGTGATCGGCGTCCCGGTCGGCTTCATCGGCGCCGCCGAGTCCAAGCAGGCCCTGGCCGAGCACCCGTCCGGCCTGGAGCACCTGGTGGTGCGCGGCCGGCGCGGCGGCAGCGCGATGGCCGCCGCCGCCGTCAACGCGATTGCGAGCGAAGAAGAGTGACGGAGCATCAGGAGTCCTCGGTCGGACGGCTGTACGGTGTCGGGCTCGGCCCGGGCGACCCGTCGCTGGTGACCGTGCGGGCCGCCGAACTCATCGGCAAGGCCGACGTGGTGGCGTACCACAGTGCCCGGCACGGCCGGTCCATCGCGCGCTCGATCGCCGAACGGTATCTGACGGGTGGTCAGATCGAGGAGAAGCTGGTCTACCCGCTGACCGTCGAGACCACCGACCACCCGGGCGGCTACCGGGGCGCGCTGGACGACTTCTACGAGGAGGCCTCCGCCCGGCTGGCCGCCCACCTGGACGCCGGGCGCGACGTGGTCGTCCTCGCCGAGGGGGACCCGCTCTTCTACGGCTCCTACCAGCACATGCACAAGCGGCTCGCCTACCGCTACCCGACCGAGGTGGTGCCCGGCGTGACCTCGGTCAGCGCGGCGGCGGCCCGGCTCGGACAGCCGCTGACCGAGGCCGAGGAGACGCTCACCATCATCCCGGGCACGCTGCCCGAGGAGGAGCTGACGGCGAGGATCGCATCGGCCGACTCCGCCGTGATCATGAAGCTGGGGCGCACCTTCCCGACCGTCCGCCGGGCGCTGGAGCGGGCCGGACGGCTCGACGACGCCCAGTACGTGGAACGGGCCTTCATGGCGGGCGAGCGCATCGCGCCGCTCGCGGAGGTCGACGGCGGGACGGTGCCGTACTTCTCGGTCGCCGTGCTGCCGAGCAAGGTCGCACCGCTGGAGCCCGAGGTCCGGCTGTCGGATGGGGTGGGCAGCGTGACCGTCGTCGGCACCGGGCCGGCCGGACCGCTCTGGCTCACCCCCGAGGCGCGCGGCGCACTGGCCGAGGCCACCGACCTGGTCGGCTACACCACCTACCTGGACCGGGTGCCGGAGCGCCCGGGGCAGCGGCGGCACGGCTCCGACAACAAGGTGGAGTCGGAGCGCGCCGAGTACGCCCTCGACCTGGCGCGGCGCGGGCACCGGGTCGCGGTGGTCTCCTCCGGCGACCCGGGTGTGTTCGCGATGGCCACCGCCGTGCTGGAGGTCGCCTGCGAGGAGACCTACCGGGACGTCCCGGTGCGGATCCTCCCGGGGATGACCGCCGCCCACGCGGCCGCCTCCCGGGCCGGCGCCCCGCTCGGGCACGACTACGCGGTGGTCTCGCTCTCGGACCGGCTCAAGCCCTGGGACGTGGTGGCGAAGCGGCTGCGCGCCGCCGCCGAGGCGGACCTGGTGCTGGCGCTGTACAACCCGGGCTCGAAGTCCCGGACCACCCAGGTCGGGCTCGCCCGGGACCTGCTGCTGGAGTACCGGGCGCCGGAGACCCCGGTGGTGATGGCGCGCGACGTCGGCGGGCCGACCGAGCGGGTGCGGATCGTCCGGCTCGGCGAGCTGGACCCGGCGCTGGTCGACATGCGGACGATCCTGCTGATCGGCTCCTCGCAGACCCAGGCGGTCGAGCGCGGCGCCGGCGTCGAGGTCGTCTGGACGCCTCGGCGCTACCCGGAGGAGTGACGGCGGGAGGCTGACGGCTGTCAGTCGCCCGCCGGACGGAGAACGGAAGACGTCAAACAGATGACAGCTGACAGATGATGAAATCTGTCAGCTGTCAGCTGTCAGCTGTCATCCGTTCGTCACCGGGTCGGCTTGGCGATCACCAGCTCCGTGTTGTGGTCCTCGCCCGCGCCCAGCAGCGCGGTCGGCCGCCCGTTGGGGTCGTTGTAGGACAGCTCGCGGTACAGCGCCGCGAGGTTGGCGTCCGAGGTGGCGCCGAAGTCCGTCCCGTACGGCGCGGAGGACTCGATCAGGGTGGTGAACAGCGACAGCGTGCCGTCCCCGTTGTCCACCACCTCGATGATCCGGCCGTGCTGCGGGTAGTCGATGTGCGAGGCGGTGTTGATCTCCCAGAACGCCCGCTCCGGCACCGCGTGGCCGTGCGGCGTGATCTTGTTCATGTGGGTGTGCCCGTTCACCCAGCCGACCACGTTCGGGTAGCGCTGCAGCAGCGTCACCAGCTCGTTGCCGTCGTGCCGCTTCTCGAAGATGTTCCGCGGGTCCGGCAGCAGGTTGCCCATCGAGGTGCTGGTGTGGTGGCTGAAGACCAGGACCACGTCGTCCGTGCTCCCGCCCGTCACCCGGCGCCCGTCCGCGTCGTACCAGTGCCCGCTGTGCGCCTGCAACTGCTTCTCCAGCCAGCGCAGTTGCGCGGTGCCCAGCGAACCGTCGGCGAACCCGGCCTGGTTGGTGGTGTCCAGGCTGATGCCGACCACCTTCTCCGAGATGCGGAAGGTGTAGTAGAGCTTGCCGCTGCTCGCCATGTCGGAGGTGAAGCCGTGCCCGTACGGGCCGGCGCCGGTGACCGCCGGGTCCAGGTGGGCCTTGGCGAACTCCTTGGGTGTGAACGGCTTCCGGCGCTCGTCCGGGGTGATCCGGCGGACCGCCTCGCCGCCGGCGATCAGCTTGGCGAGCAGCAGCACGGCGCCCGCCGGGTCGCGGCGCAGCGAGTCCGTCAGCTGGGCGGCCGTCGCGTCGTCGCAGCCCTCCAGCTTGTACTGGCCGGTGTAGAGGTCGTTGAGCAGTCCGAGGTCCGGCAGGGTGCCCTCGATGCTGTCGTCGTGGTTGCCGACCGTGGTGTACCAGGGCGTGCGCAGGCCCGGTGCGTCGAAGGGCCGGCCGGCGGCGGAGAGGAAGCCGGGTATCCGGGGGAAGCCCTTGGCCTTGTAGCCGTCGCTGTAGGCGAGTTCGGGGTTCCAGTAGGCCGCGTTGCCGGAGTTCTGCACGCCCTCGTACCGGCTGGGGTCGCCGGTGTTCTGGGCGAGTCTGCCGCCGCCCATGACCTTGAGGTACCAGTCGAGTTCGGCGAGTTCGTGGTTGTCGGTGTTGTCGCCGGTGGCCATCACCATGCTGAACGGCATCCCGGTGTAGGGGCCGCCGGCGAGCGAGTTGACCCGCTCGACGAGAGCGGAGACGCCACGGGCGTTCAGGGCCTCCTGCGGCCGGTACGCGCTGCCGGTGAACCGGGCCAGGTACTCGAAGCGCACCGGGGACTCGGTGTCCACCAGGTGCAGGTCGCTGAACTGGACGAAGCTGGCCAGTCCGGTCCGGCGGTCGTCCCGCCCGGTGGCCGGGGCCGCCAGCTCGCCGCGCACCACCAGCGGCCAGCCCGGTCCGGCCGTCAGCCGCTTGTAGCCGCCGGTGCCGACCGGCGTGGCCACCTGCTCCAGCGTGGTCCCGGTGATCGTGACCGCCCGGGCGGCCGTGGCCGCCAGCGCCTGGTCGCGGCCCGCGGCCGAGGCGAACTGGGCGCCGCCCAGCGACAAGGCCGACCACGCGGCGGCCACCGACGTACCGGTGAGGAACGTACGCCGACTCATCCCTGCCACAAAAACCCCCACATACTGATGGCCCGGCGGGCGGACGACCCGGTCACCGGACCCACGTGTCATGAACCCGCGTCTGGCGGGCCGCCAGATTACTCACTGGTAGGGCCGGGATGCGAGGCCCGTGCGGAGAACTCTTCGGGAACGCGAGACAGCGGCGGCGGCCCGGCGGCTCCGCTGCCCGCGCCCGGGCTGCTCACCGCTCCTGCCCCGCGCCCTCGCCGTACCCGCTTCGCCCCCTCGCCGGTCGCGCACCGCGCCGTCGTCGTACGCGCACCGCGCCGACGCCCACCCCGGTCGGCCCCGAGCTGGGCGAATGGGGGAAAATCGGCGGCGGCGGCCGGTGCGGCCGCCCGGGGAGCAGGACGGCGCGGGTGCCGTCGGAAGCGAGGCGCAGGTGGCCGCAGCGGGAGCCGAGGGCGGGGCCCAGGCGGAAGCCGGGGCGGGAGGCCGGGCCGGCCAGCTGAAGAGCAGCGGCCTGCGGCACGGCTGGACGACGGGCGCCTGCGCCACCGCCGCCACGAAGGCCGCGTACACCGCGCTGCTCACCGGAGAGTTCCCGGACCCGGTGGTCAT
This sequence comes from Kitasatospora sp. NPDC056446, assembly GCF_042796115.1. Classification (NCBI taxonomy): domain Bacteria; kingdom Bacillati; phylum Actinomycetota; class Actinomycetes; order Kitasatosporales; family Streptomycetaceae; genus Kitasatospora; species Kitasatospora sp. NPDC056446. The sequence continues at coordinate 185,212 of NZ_JBHTRF010000006.1, forward strand.
CACCCTGCCCAAGGGCCAGCAGCCCGCCTTCGCGCTCGCCGCCGAGGCACTGGGTGTCGGTGAGGCGCCGGGCGTCGGCGGGTCGAGCACCGCGCAGCCGAACGCGGTACCGCCGAGCACCGCGCAGCCGGACGCCGGACCGCTCGCCGCCGGCCCGGACGCCCGGGCGTACGCCATGGCCGGGGTGGTGAAGGACGCCGGCGACGACCCCGATGTCACCCACGGCGCGCTGATCCGTTCGACCGTGCGGGCCGGGAAGCCCGGCGCGGGGGTGGTGTTCCGGGCCGGTCCCGGGGTGGGGACGGTGACCAAGGCCGGTCTGCCGCTGCCGGTGGGCGAGCCCGCGATCAACCCGGTGCCCCGGCAGATGATCAGGGACGCCGTCGCCGAGGTGGCGGCCGAGCACGGCGGCAGCGGGGACGTGGTGGTCGAGATCTCCGTCGACCACGGAGCGGAGATCGCCCGCTCGACCTGGAACCCCCGGCTGGGCATCCTCGGCGGCCTGTCGATCCTGGGGACCACCGGGATCGTCGTCCCCTACTCCTGCTCGGCCTGGATCGACTCCATCCGCCGGGGTGTGGACGTGGCCCGGGCGGCGGGGCGTACGCACGTGGCGGGCTGCACGGGCTCGACCTCGGAGAAGGTCGCGGTCGCGGTGCACGGGCTGCCCGAGGACGCGCTGCTGGACATGGGCGACTTCGCCGGTGCCGTCCTCAAGTACCTGAAGCGCCACCCGGTTCCCCGGCTGACCATCGCCGGGGGCTTCGCCAAGCTGTCCAAGCTCGCGGCGGGCCATCTCGACCTGCACTCGGCGCGATCCCAGGTGGACAAGGGCTACCTGGCCGAACTGGCCCGGCGGGGAGGGGCGGACGAGGCGCTGGCGGAGGCGGTCGCGGCGGCCAACACCGGGTTGGAGGCGGTGCAGTTGTGCCGCGCGGCCGGGGTGCCGCTCGGGGATCTGGTCGCCGAGGCGGCCCGGGCGACGGCGCTGGGCGTGCTGCTGGGGTCGCCGGTCGCGGTGGACGTCATCTGCATCGACCGCGCGGGCACCGTCGTGGGCCGGGCGGAGCCGCTCGGGCCGTGACAATGTCACGACTGTCACGGGAGCGTGCCAGCATCACCTGGTGATGTGAAGATCTGACGGCCATACAGGGAAAGAATCGGACAAAAGGAGCGCCACGTCGCCGCCCGCGTCCATCGCCATCTCAACCATGAGATATCGTCTGGCGAGTGACAGGCGACTACCTCACCCGTATCGGCACCCTCATCCGCACCGCGCGCCAGCACCGTGGCTGGTCCCAGGCGCAGCTCGGAGAGGCACTCGGCACCAGCCAGAGCGCGGTCAACCGCATCGAACAGGGCAAGCAGAACGTCAGCCTTGAGATGATCGCCCGCATCGGCGAAGCCCTCGACAGCGAGATCGTCTCCCTCGGCTACTCCGGCCCGATGCACCTGCGGGTCGCCGGCGGCACCCGGCTCTCCGGCGCCATCGACGTCCGCAGCAGCAAGAACGCCTGCGTCGCGATCCTCTGCGCCTCGCTGCTGACGACCGGCCGCACCACGATCCGCAGCGTCGCCCGGATCGAGGAGGTCTACCGGATCCTCGAGGTGCTCACCAGCATCGGCGTCAAGAGCCGCTGGATCAACGAGGGCCGCGACCTCGAACTCACCCCGCCCGCCGAGCTGGACCTCGCCGCGATGGACGTCGAGGCCGCCCGCCGCACCCGCAGCGTGCTGATGTTCCTCGGCCCGCTGATGCACCGCGCCCAGCACTTCGCCATCCCCTACGCGGGCGGCTGCGACCTCGGCACCCGCACCGTCCAGCCGCACCTGACCGCGCTGCGCCGCTTCGGGCTGGAGGTCGCCACCACCGGCGGCGCCTACCACGCCTCGGTCCAGCCGGGCGCCCCGATGGACCGTCCGATCGTGCTGACCGAGCGCGGGGACACCGTCACCGAGAACGCCCTGCTGGCCGCCGCCCGGCACGACGGCGTGAGCGTCATCCGCAACGCCTCGCCCAACTACATGGTCCAGGACCTCTGCTTCTTCCTGGAGGAGCTGGGCGTCAGGATCGAGGGCATCGGCACCACCACCCTCACCGTGCACGGCGTCCCGGAGATCACCCGTGACGTCGACTACACCCCGGCCGAGGACCCGGTGGAGGCCATGAGCCTGCTCGCCGCCGCCGTCGTCACCTCCTCCGAGCTGACGATCCGCCGGGTGCCGATCGAGTTCCTGGAGATCGAGCTCGCCGTGCTGGAGGGCATGGGTCTCGACTACGACCGCACCCCCGAGTACCGGGCCCACAACGGCCACACCCGCCTGGTCGACCTCACCGTGCGCCCCTCCAAGCTGACCGCGCCGATCGACACCATCCACCCGATGCCGTTCCCCGGCATCAACATCGACAACGTGCCGTTCTTCGCCGCCATCGCGGCGGCCGCCCACGGCACCACGATGATCCACGACTGGGTGTACGACAACCGCGCGATCTACCTCACCGAGCTGACCCGCCTCGGTGCGGACGTCAAGCTCCTCGACCCGCACCGCGTCCTGGTCCAGGGCCCCACCCGCTGGCGCGCCGCCGAGATGATGTGCCCGCCGGCCCTGCGCCCGGCCGTCGTCATCCTCCTGGCGATGCTCGCCGCCCAGGGCACCTCGGTCCTGCGCAACGTCTACGTCATCAACCGCGGCTACGAGGACCTCGCCGAGCGCCTCAACTCCATCGGCGCCCGGATCGAGACCTTCCGCGACATCTGACCGTTCCCTGACGGCCCGTCATCCTCCCGGCCGGGCTCAGCCGTTGAGCCCGGTCAGCAGGACGGCCACGTCCAACCCGGTGTTCAGGTAGTCCACGAACACCGGGTTGTTCAGTGCCCAGGGGGACCGCCGCGCCCGGACCAGCCGGATCGCCTCGCCGGTGTCGTGGCCGAGGCCGACCAGCGCCTGCGCCACCACCAGTCCCGAACGGTTGTACCCCGAGTGGCAGCGCACCAGCGTCCGGCGGCCCCGGCGGACGGCCGCCGCCGTCAGCTCCGCCGCCTCCTGCACGGCCAGCAGCTGACCGGGGGAGAGCGGATCGTCGGGCACCTCGCGGACGACGTGCTCGACCCACGGCGCCGGCCCGTGCCCGGCTTGGGTGAAGAGGCTGACCACCAGCTCGAACTCGTCCCGGACGACGGCGGGTTCGAGTTCGCCGCCGGGCGGGGTGAAGTAGTGCCCGCCCATCCAGAGCCCGGGCACGATCTCGTTCCAGGGGGCCGACGGCCCGGGGGTGTCGCGTTCCTTCTGGCGGGTCCGCACCGCTGCTCCTCCCGGGCCGCCCCTCGGCGCTACTCGCCGGTGGTGCCGTCGAGGTGTTCGCGCAGGAGGTCGGCGTGGCCGTTGTGGCGGGCGTACTCCTCGATCATGTGGGTGATGATCCAGCGCAGCGAGAAGACCTCCTCGCCGTAGCGGCCCAGGACGTCCAACGACTCCGCGGCGGCGACGAGTTCCCGGGAGCGCTCGCACTCGCGGCGCCAGATCGCGAAGGCCTCGTCCGGGTCGGCGGTCTCGACGTCGAACTCGGCGAAGGAGCCGTCGGGGTTCTTCCAGAAGCCGGGCACGCCTTCGTCGTTGAGGACATTGCGGAACCAACTGCGTTCCACCTCGGCCAGGTGCCGGACCAGGCCGAGCAGGGAGAGCCCCGAGGGCTCCAGCACCCGGGAGCGGAGCTGCTCGGCCGTCAGGCCGGCGCACTTCATCGCCAGGGTGTCGCGCTGGTAGTCCAGGAAGCCTGCCAGGGTGGTGCGTTCGTCGGCGGTGCGGGGGGTCTCGGTGCGCTCGTCGTCGCTCATCGGCCCATCCTGTCGGGCGGTCGGCCGATCCGCGCGCCAATTTCCCCGGACCGCACTCAGCCCGGCAGCCCCAGCCAGCGCACCGCGCCCTCGACGTCGGGGACGACCGGCACGCCGTCCGGGACCGGCGGACGACGCACGATGACGACGGGCAGGCGGAGCTCGCGGGCGGCGGTCAGTTTGGGCGCGGTCGCCGCGCCGCCGCTGTCCTTGGTGACCAGCATGTCGATGCCCCGCTCGCGCAGCAGTGCCCGTTCCCCGTCGAGGGTGAACGGGCCCCGGTCCAGCAGGAGTTCGAAGGACGGTGGCAACGGGGGCTCGGGCGGGTCCACCGCGCGGGCGAGGAAGTGGACCCCGTCGAGGTGGGCGAACGCGGCGATGCCCTGCCGTCCCGTGGTGAGGAAGACCCGCTCCCCGCGGCGCGGCAGCTGTTCGGCCGCGGCGGCGAGCGAGGGGACGGGGAGCCAGCGGTCCCCGTCGACCGCGGTGAAGCCGGGGCGGCGCAGCACCAGCAGCGGTACGCCGGTGGCCGCCGCCGCGAGTGCGGCGTTCTGCGAGATCCCGGCGGCGAACGGGTGGGTGGCGTCGACGACGGCGTCCACCCGTTCGGCGCGCAGCCAGTCGGCCAGGCCCTCCGGGCCGCCGAAGCCGCCGATCCGCACCTGGCCGGCGGGCAGCCGGGGGTGGGCGACCCGGCCGGCCAGCGAGCTGGTGACCCGCAGGCCCGGCCGGCCGTCCAGGGCGGCGGCGAGCGTACGTCCCTCGGTCGTCCCGCCGAGGATGAGCAGGTGGCGCATCACGCCCCGCAGGGCTCGTGCGGGCGCTCGCGGTCCGCCGAGTAGAGGTGGCTGTCGCGGAAGTGCTCGGCGGCCAGCGTCCGGCCGACGATGATGACGGCGGTGCGGACCACGCCCGCCGCCTTGACCTGCTCGGCGATGTCGCCGACGGTGCCGCGCAGCACCAGCTCGTCCGGGCGGCTGGCCATCGCGACCACGGCGGCCGGGCAGTCGGCGCCGTAGTGCGGGAGCAGCTGCTCGACCACGTCGTCCACGTACCCGGCGGCCAGGTGCAGCACCAGCAGGGCGCCGCTGCGGCCGAGGGTGGCGAGGTCCTCGCCCTCGGGCATCGGGGTGGCGCGCTTGGAGATCCGGGTCAGGATGACGGTCTGGCCGACGGTCGGGACGGTCAGCTCCCGCTTCAGCGCGGCCGCGGCGGCGGCGAACGCGGGCACACCGGGGACCACCTCGTACGGGACACCGGCCGCGTCCAGGCGGCGCATCTGCTCGGCGACGGCGGAGAACACGGACGGGTCGCCGGAGTGCAGGCGGGCCACGTCCTGGCCGGCCTCGTGCGCGCGGACCAGCTCGGCGAGGATCTGGTCCAGGTTGAGCTGCGCGGTGTCGACCAGGCGGGCGCCGGGCGGGCACTCGTCCAGGAGCTCGCGCGGGACCAGGCTGCCGGCGAAGAGGCAGACCTCGGCGCGGGCCAGGACGCGCTGACCGCGCAGGGTGATCAGGTCGGCGGCGCCCGGGCCGGCTCCGATGAAGTAGACGGTCACGGGGTGTCCTCCTGAGGGGCGTCGGTCTTGAGGTCTTCGGGCTTGAGGTCTTCGGGTTTGACGGCGGACCACTGGGTGACCGGCATGGCCTGGCGCCACCCGGTGAAGCCGCCGACCGGGACGGCGTGGGCGACGGCGAGCTTGACGAGCTCGCCGCCGTGGCGCCGGTACCACTCGGTGAGCAGCGCCTCGGACTCCAGCGTCACGGTGTTGGCGACCAGCCGGCCGCCAGGGCGCAGCGCGGCCCAGCAACTGTCCAGCAGGCCGGGCGCGGTGAGTCCGCCACCGATGAACACGGCGTCGGGGGTGGGGAGTCCGGCGAGCCCGGCGGGCGCGGGGCCGGTCACCACGCGCAACCGGGGCACACCGAGCGCGGCGGCGTTGCGGGTGATCCGCCCGGCGCGCACCGGGTCGCGCTCGACGGCCACGGCCTGGCAGTCGCGGTGGGCGCGCAGCCACTCGATGGCGATCGAGCCGGACCCGCCGCCGACGTCCCAGAGCAGTTCGCCGGGGGAGGGGGCGAGCGTGCCGAGGGTGGCGGCGCGGACATGGCGCTTGGTGAGCTGGCCGTCGCTCTCGTAGGCGGCGTCGGGCAGGCCGGGGACGAGGGAGGTGCGGGGGCCGTCGCCGAGGTCCACGGCGATGACGTTCAGCGGGTCCCCGGGCGGGTGCGGCCAGTTCTCGGCGGTGCCGTCGAGCTTTCGTTCGGCCGGGCCGCCGAGTTGTTCCAGCACCCGCAGCCGGGCGGTGCCGTAACCGTGCGAGGCGAGCAGCGCGGCGACGGCGGCCGAGGTCGCGGCGTCGGCGCTGAGCACCAGCAGGCGCCGACCGGGGTGAAGGGCCAGGGCGAGGGTGTCCAGCGGGCGGCCGACCAGGCTGACCACCTCGGTGGCCTCCAACGGCCAGCCGAGCCGGGCGCAGGCGTAGGAGACGGAGGAGGGGTGCGGGAGGACGCGCAGCCGCTCGGCGCCGACCGTCTCGGCGAGGGTGCGGCCGATGCCGTAGAACATCGGGTCGCCGCTGGCCAGGACGGCGACGCGACGGTCGGCGTGGGCGGCGAACAGCCCGGGGACGGCCGGGCGCAGCGGGGACGGCCAGGGGACGCGCTCGGCGGTGACCTCGTCGGCGGGGAGCAGGTCCAGCTGGCGGGGGCCGCCGACGACGACCTCGGCGTCGCGCAGTGCGGCCCGGGAGGCGGCGGCGAGGCCGGGCCAGCCGTCGGCCCCGATCCCGACGACGGTGATCGGGGGTGGCAGCTCGGGCACCGGGTGGCTCCTCGTCGTTCGAATCGTGCGGTCGTGCGGATCTTGCGGTCTTTACCGGCCGGGGCAGCCTACCTGGCGGTATCCGGGCGGGTCCGGGCCGGATCACGGGGTGACGGACGGCGGCGGACAGATGACAGAGTTCAGCGAACAGATTTCAAACTCTGTTCGCTGAACTCTGTCATCTGTCATCTGTCATCTGTCGCCGGTCCGGTCCGGTCCGTCCAGTCCCCGGACCGGATCAACGCCGGCCGCTCGCGGAGCTGTGCCTCGGCGGTCGGCCCGGCGAGGTAGACCCAGGCGTCCCGGGGTTCGCCCGCCGCCGTCCGTACGGTCATCCGCCGCCGCACGTACAGCCCGGTCCCGTCCGCCCGGCACTCCTCCAGCATGTCCAGGGTCGCGAGGGCTCGGGCGTACGCGCCGGGGCGTACGGTGATCAGCTCGCCCACGATCCGGCGCCCGGGCGCGGCGTCGGGCACCGCGTACGGGAACCCCGGGCCCTCGTGCAGCGCGGCGCCGTCCAGCACCGCCGGGCGGATGTCCGCGCAGCGTCCGGCCAGGTGCACGGCGTGGTTGTGGCCGCCGCTGCGCAGGGTGCCGTAGACGAAGAACGGCAGGACCGCCGCGGCGCCGGATCCCGGGCCGGGCCCGGGCGCGGACACATACTCGGACACGGGTTCGACCTCCTCGTCGGGGCGCCCACGGTACGTCCTCCGGTCCGGTTCGTGATACCGACTGGCGCACCTGCCCGTCCATGCGCTCTCATGTCGAATGTCGGCCAGTACCGTCCAAGGGGGACACACATGACATCGCCCGCCTCCTCCCAACCGGCCCCCACCCCCACGACCGCCACTCCCACCACGCCCGCCACCCCCGTCGCGGCGCCCGTCACCATCACCAAGGGCACCCTCGCCACCCCCGCCTCACCGGCCCCACAGCCTCCGCAGGCCGACACCCGGCCCGCCCCCCGCCTGGGCGGCGCGGTCTGGCTGGCCCTCGCGGTGGTCTACGTGGTCTGGGGCTCGACCTACCTGGCGATCCGGATCGCGGTGGAGACGATGCCCTCCTTCCTCTCCGCCGCCGCGCGCTTCCTCACCGCGGGCCTCCTGCTGGCCGGCTACCTGCTGGTGCGCCGGGGTCCGGCCGGTCTGCGGGTGAGCCCGCGCCGGCTGGCTTCCGCCGCGCTGGTCGGCGTGCTGCTGCTGACTGGCGGCAACGGCCTGGTGGTCCTGGGCGAGACCTCGGTCCCGTCCGGTCTGGCCGCCCTGCTGGTGGCGGCCGTCCCGCTGTGGATGGTGGTGCTGACCGCGTTCGGCGGTGAGCGTCCGAAGCGGGCCGAACTCGCCGGGGTGCTGCTCGGCCTGGTCGGCCTCGGCGTGCTGTCGGCCCCGGCGATCGGCGGGTCCGTCCGGCCGCTCGGCGTGGTCCTGATCATCTGCGCCACGCTGCTCTGGGCGGTCGGCTCGTTCGCGAGCAAGAAGGTCCCGATGCCGACCGACGTGCTCGCCGCGAGCGCCTACCAGATGCTGGCCGGCGGCCTCTGCAACCTGCTGATCGGGCTGGTCCGCGGTGAGCAGCGCGGGCTGGACCTGGCGGCCGTCTCCGGCCGGTCCTGGCTCGCCCTGGTCTACCTGGTGCTGTTCGGCTCGCTGCTCGCCTTCACCGCGTACGCGTGGCTGCTGCGCGCCGCGCCGCTGACGCTCGTCGCCACGTACGCGTACGTGAACCCGGTGGTCGCGGTGCTGCTGGGCTGGCTGGTCCTGGCCGAGCCGCTGACCGGTCCGACGCTGGCGGGCGGGGCGATCGTGGTGGCGGGGGTCTGCCTGGTGGTGAGCGTCAGCCGGCGTCCGGGGAGGGCGGCATCCGCCCGTAGGTGAGCACGACGTTCCCGCGCTCGAAGACCCGGCTGTCGGTGAGGGTGAAGGCGAGGGGCGCGAAGTCCGCGGAGAACAGCGGGATGCCGGCCCCGAGGACCACCGGGTACTGCTTGATGACCAGCTCGTCGATCTCCGGCAGCAGCCGGCCCGCGAGGTCGGCGCCGCCGCAGAGCCAGATGCCGAGCCCCTCCTCCTGCTTCAGTCGGCGGACGACGTCCAGCGGGTCCTCGGCGGTGACCTCGACCGCGGGGTCCGGGCTGGTGCCGAGCGTGCGGGAGAAGACGATCTGGCGCAGGTGGGCGTAGGGGTTGGTGAGTCCGGCCGCCAACCCCGGCTCGTAGGTGCGGCGGCCCATCAGCACGGTGTCGAAGTGCTTGTTGGGGGCGTCCGCGAGGCCGAACGCGGCGCGGCCGAAGGTCGGGAGGGTCTCGGGGTACTCGCCGAAGACCACCGGGGCGAAGTCCTCGGTGACGTACGGATGGAAGAACTCGAAGCCACCGTCCGGGGCCGCGATGAAGCCGTCGATGCTGGCGCCGACGAAGTAGCTGAGCTTGCGCATGCAGGTCCTCGGGATCGGGGAACGGGGTCGGGACGCGGCGCGGGCCGGTTGGGCCTGCCCCGTGAACCACTACGACTATAGTACTTCACCTGTAGTGGTTGCCAGGGGGCGAGGCGTCGGGGTGCGTCGAATACGACGTCGGGCCCGGTCCGGCCCCGACGTCACAGGAGAGAGAATCGCCCCATGGTCCAGAACCCCGCCCGCCGTGCCGCCCTCGCCGACGCCGCCATCGAGGTCCTCGCCCGCGAGGGTGCCCGCGGCCTCACCTTCCGCGCGGTCGACGGGCAGGCCGGCGTCCCCAACGGCACCGCGTCCAACTACTTCGCCGGCCGGGACCACCTGCTCCACGAGACCGCCCGGCACATCCACCACCGGATCACCCCGGATCCGGCGATCCTCGACGAACTGCTGCGCGCGCCCCGGGACCGTGCCCTGGTCACGGCGCTGATGCACGAACTGATCCGCCGCATCACCGCCGACCGGCCCGGCTATCTGGCGATGCTCGAACTGCGGCTGGAGGCCACCCGCCGCCCCGACCTGCGGGCACAGCTCACCCGCACCATCCGGGACGATCTGGAGGCCAACATCGCCTACCACCTGGGGGAGGGTCTCCCCGGCGACCGGGAGACCGTGGTCGTGCTCTACCTCGCCATGACCGGGCTGATCCTCGAACACCTCACCCTGCCCGAGGTGTTGGGAGTCGACGGCCTCGCGGCGCTGATCGACACGATCGTCGCGCGGATCGTCCCCGCGGCCTGACCGGATCCGGCCCGCCCGCCTCGCGGCTACCGCCCGCTCTACAACTCCCCACCCGCCTCGCGGCCGACCCGCCGCCGGGCCGCCCCCGCGCTTCCGGCGCGCGGGGACGGTCCCGGCGCGCCGGGTCAGGAGACCGCGTCGGAGGGCCGGGCCGACAGGCGCGCGGGGGACTTCCCCGTCCACCAGTTGCCGGGCGCGGCCGGGTCGCGGCTGGTCCAGTACTCGATGATCGCGGTGGTGAACTCGGCCGCGGACAGCACGCCGTCGCCGTCGGTGTCGAGGTGGCGGAAGGCCTCCTCGGCGTCGTCGCGGTTGAGGCCGGCGAAGTGGCCTCGTTGGAAGACGAAGAACTCGCCGGCGTCGACGGTCCCGCTGCGGTCGGCGTCGGCGACGGCGAGGAAGGCCTCGGCGAGCGCGCCGAGGCTGTCGCGTGCCGCCGCAGGGTCGTCGGCGAGCGGGCCGGTCGAGGCGAGGAACTGCTCCCGGCTGATCGCCTCGGTGCCGGCGGGCAGGTGGGCGAGGTGCAGGTCGTGCCAGATCGTCAGGTAGGCGCGGACGATGACGGCCTCCGCCTCCGAGCCCTCCTGGTGGCCGAGCGAGCGGGCGACCGAGTGGCCCATCAGGACGTGGTCCCGCTCGGTGATCAGGCCGTCGCCGTCGGCGTCCAGGTGATCGAAGCCGTGATTGATCTTTGCGATGAGCAGGTCGTCCGACAATGTGCCTCCTTGGCTGACGATTCCGGGATTCCTACGTCACATCGCCTGCACGCTAACGCCTTGAGCCGCGCTCGCGCAGCAGAACGAAGGGCGAACGGAAGTGCCCGTTCGCCCTGGCGTCGTACGTCCCTTCGGTCCTTCAGTCCGTCTGGTGGTCGGACCAGACGTACGTCTCCGGCAGCAGGTCCCGCACGGGTACGGACCGCTGCCGCGCCCCCTGGCCGACGATGATCCGCACCTCGGGGAAGTAGTCGAACAGCGCCTGGCGGCAGCGCCCGCACGGCGGGATCACCCCGCGCTCCCGGTCGGCGACCGCCACGACGGTGGTGAGCTCGTACGCCCCCTGCCCGGCCGCCGCCCCGATCAGCACGAGCTCGGCGCACGGCCCGCCGGTGAAGTGGTAGGCGTTCAGGGCGGTGACGATCCGTCCGTCGGCGTTGCGTCCGGCCGCCGCCACGGTGTGGTTGTCGCCCCGCGCGTACTGCCGCACCACCGCGAGGGCGGCCTCGACGAGCTCTTCGTCCACGGGTGTCCGGTCGTCGGCGGGCTCGGTGGATGTCATCGCTGCACCTCTTCGATCGGATCTGTCGGGCTTCGATCATGAGTCGCCCGGCTCCGGTCACGCCAACCCTTTATGCGGCTCTGTTCACCCCGCAGCCCTCAGCCCTCAGCCCGGAGCCCGCCCCGCCCACCGTCAGTGCACCGCCGCCAGCAGCTCCCGGGTGTACTCGGTGTGCGGGGCGTCGAACAGTCGGTCCCGGTCGGTGGACTCGACCAGCCGGCCCCGGTGCATGACCGCCACCCGGTCGCAGAAGTGCCGGACCACCGCGAGGTCGTGCGACACGAACAGGAAGGCGACCCCGAGGCGTTCGCGCAGCTCCATCAGCAGGTTGAGCACCTGCGCCTGCACCGACACGTCGAGTGCCGAGACGGGCTCGTCCGCGATGATCAGGCGCGGCTGCGGGGCCAGGGCACGGGCGATGCCGATCCGCTGGCGCTGCCCGCCGGAGAACTCGTGCGGATAGCGGTCCAGGTGCCCGGTGTTCAGCCCGACCTGCTCCAGCAGTTCGGCCGAGCGCTCCCGCCGTTCGGCCGCGGTCAGCGGGGTGTGCAGGCGCAGCGGGGTGTCGAGGGTCTGCGCGACGGTGCGCCGCGGGTTGAGCGAGGCGTACGGGTCCTGGAAGACCAGCTGGATCTCGCGGCTGAGCCGGCGCCGCAGCTCCCGGTCGGGCCGGGTGGCGTCCTGCCCGTCGTACCGCACCCGTCCGCCGGTGGGCTGCTGCAGCCCGGCCAGGACCCGTGAGGTGGTGGACTTGCCGGAGCCGGACTCGCCGACCAGCCCGACCGTCTCACCGGGCGCGATCCGCAGGCCGACGCCCTCGACCGCCCGTACCGGCTCGGCACGCAGGCCGGGGAAGCGCCGTCGGCCGGGGAAGTGCACGGTGAGGTCGTCCACCTCCACCAGCCAGCGGTCGGGCCGCTCGGTGACCCTCGGCCGGAACACCCGCGTCGGTGACGGATCGTCGACTGTCGGCAGTGCGCTGCCCGGTACGGAGTCCAGCCGGAGCGCCGCCCCGACCAGCGCGCGGGTGTACGGTTCGCGCGGCGCGGACAGCAGCTCGGTGGTCGGCGCGGACTCGACCTCGACGCCGCCGCGCAGCACCAGGGTGCGGTCCGTGGTGCCGGCGACCACGCCCAGGTCATGGCTGACCAGCAGGACGGCGGTGCCGTGCTCGCGCTGCAACTCGCCCAGCAGGTCGAGGACTTGCCGCTGCACCCGGGCGTCCAGGGCGGTGGTCGGCTCGTCGGCGATCAGCAGTCGCGGTTCGTTCATCAGCGCCATCGCGATCATCACCCGCTGGCGCATCCCGCCCGAGAACTGGTGCGGGTAGTCGCGGACCCGGGATGCCGGGATGCCGACCCGGTCGAGCATCCCGGTCGCCCGCCGACGGGCCTCGGCGCGGCCCGTCCCGGGGTGGTGCAGCCGGTACATCTCGGCGAGTTGGGAGCCGACGCCGTGGAACGGGCTGAGCGAGGTGAGCGCGTCCTGGAAGACCAGTGCGGCCCGGCCGCCCCGTACCCCGCGCAGCGCGGACTCCTCGGCGCCGACCAACTCCTGTCCGTCCAGCCGGATCGAGCCGGTGACGGTGGTGGTGCGCGGGTCGTGCAGGCCGAGCACCGCGAGCCCGACGGTGGACTTCCCGGAGCCCGACTCGCCGACCAGGCCCAGGACTTCACCCGGGGCGAGGTCGAAGGAGAGCCCCTGGACGGCGGTCACCGGAGGGCAGCCGCGCGGGTCGGCGAAGGTGACGGTCAGGTCGCGCACGCTCAGCACGGAATCCGTGCGGCCGGTGGCGACACCCGGAACGGTGGACTTCATCGAACGACTCCCTCAGCTCAGCCGGACACGCGGGTCGAGCCAGGCCACCGCGAGGTCGGCCAGCGCGACGAACAGCACCACGAAGCAGGCGGCCAGCAGCACCGCGCCGACCACGGCGGGCAGGTCCTGCCCGGCGACGGCCTGCGCGGTGAACCGCCCGACCCCGTTCAGCCCGAACACCGTCTCGGTGATCACCGCCCCGCCGAGCAGTGCCCCGGCCTCCAGTCCGAGCAGCTGCACCAGCGGACCGGCGGCGCCGCGCGAGGTGTACTTGAGGTGGGCGCGGAGCCGCCCGAGGCCCTTGCCGCGGGCCGTGCGGACGTACTCCTCGTTCATCGTCTCCAGCAGCTGCGAGCGCGAAAGGCGGGCGAAGACGGCCGAGTTGACGAAGCCGAGGACGAGCCAGGGGAGCAGCATCCCGCCCGCCCAGGCGGCCGGGTCCTCCCCCGGCGGGGTGTAGGAGGGCAGCGGCAGCAGGCCGGTGGAGTAGACCAGCACCCACTGCGCGATGTAGCCGAGGAAGTAGATCTGCACGCTGGCACCGACCAGGGTGAAGCCGGACAGCAGCCGGTCCGTGCGCCGCCCGTGCCGCAGCGCGGAGACGAACCCGGTGCCGAGGCCGAGCACCAGCAGGACGGCCAGCGCCCCGGCGGTCAGCGAGAAGGTGACCGGCAGGTGTTCGGCCAGGGCCTCGCTGACGGGCTGGTGCAGCCGGTAGGAGTAGCCGAGGCAGGGCGCGGCGCAGTGGATGGTCGAGCCGTCCACGTCGTTGATGTCCCGTCCGGCGACGACGCCGACCAGGTAGTCGGTGTACTGGGCGGCGAGCGGCTGGTCCAGGCCCATGCTCTGGCGCACCGCCGCGATCTGGCCGGCGTCGCAGCGCGGACCGCAGGCGTCGCGGGCGGGGTCGGCGGGCGCGGCGTAGAAGAGGGCGAAGGCGGCGGCGGAGACCGCGACCAGGACGGCGAGGGCCTGGACGGTCCGTCGTAGGACGAAGGAGAGCATGGCCGATCCGGGGTCGACGTGGCTGGGAAGGGGGAGGGCAAGGGGGCCGAGGAGAGGCGAAGGGGGAGCGGGCCCGCTCCCGCCGACCGGCGGGAGGCGGAAGCGGGCCCCGCCACGGACGGCCTCAGGCCGTCAGGGCGTCACGGAGTCACGACTTCAGGTACAGCCACGCCAGCGAGACCGTCCCGTAGATCGGGTGGATGAACGACCCGCCGACGTTGCTGCCGCGCAGCTGGTTGACGGTCGGGTAGGCGAACGGCAGGACGGGCACGTCCTTCATCACCGTCTGCTCCAGCGCGTACAGCTCCTTGGCCTTGGCGCGCGGTTCGCCGATCTGATTGATCCGGTCGATCTCCTTGTCGACCTCCGGGTTCCGGTAGCGCGCCGAGTTGGTGTCGCTGCCGGCGCGGCCGTCGAAGGAGAACGGGACCAGGGTCGACGGCGTCGGCCAGTCGACGGAGGAGGTCTCCTCGAACAGGTCGTACGGGGAGTCGGCGCGGTGCACCTCGTCCAGGAAGGCCTTGGGGTCGACCGGCTTGGGCACGACGGTGATGCCGGCCTTGGCGAAGCCGTCGACCAGCACCTGGGCGACGCGCTGCCCGGTCGGCGTGTTCCGGTACGCGTAGGTGAGGCTGCCCGGTGCCTGCTTGGCCTTGGCCAGCTCGGCCTTGGCGGCGTCCGGGTCGCCCTCGGGCTTGACCGGGTAGAGGTCGTACTTCTGCCAGTCGATCAGCGCGGGCGAGCTGAGCGTGGTGGCCAGTTCGCCGGTCCGGGCGCCGCCCTGGACCTGGCGGGCCTGCTGGCGCGGGTAGGCCAGGTGCAGGGCCTTGCGGACCTCGACGTCGGGCACCCGCTCGTTGTTGATCATCAGCTGGGTGACGAAGGCGCCCTGCCGGCCGGAGACGACGAGCTCCTTGGCCTTCGGGTCGGTGTCGGCGGTCTGGTACAGCTCGGCGGAGAGGGTGTCGGAGGCGGTGGTGGCGTTGGCGCCGCCGTCACGTCCGGAGAGGATCTCCTGGTTGAGGTTGAGCGCCTCCTTGCCGTACGTGAAGACGAACTTCTCCGGGTACTGGCTGCGGATCGGGTCGGTCTCCGGCTTCCACGCGGGGTTGCGCTCCAGCACCATCCGGGTGTTCTGGACGTGCTCGACGATCCGGTACGGCCCGGTGGCGAACGGCAGCCGGTCGTACTCGGTCCCGGTGTCCTTGTCCCGGCGCACCGGCGAGGAGGAGGACTGCGCGGCCATGTACGGGACGTCGGCCTGCGGCTGCGGGAAGTGGAAGACGACGGTGCGCTCGTCGGGCGTCTCGATCGCGGCCAGGTCGCCGGCCTGCGGGCCCGGGTACTTGGCGACCGCCGCCTCGTAGCCGGCCTCGCCGGTGAGCCACTGCGGCCAGTACGGGGGGCCGACCTCGTAGCCCTTGCCGAAGGTGCGCTCGATGCCGTACTTGACGTCCTGGGAGGTGATCGGCTTGCCGTCCTCCCAAGCCACGCCCTGCTTGAGCTTGTACGTCCAGGTGCGTCCGCCGTCGGCCGGGGTGCCGGTGTCGGTGGCGAGGTCGCCGACCAGCTTGGCCTTGCCGTCCACGACCTGGTACTGCGTCAGCTGGCGGCCCCAGAGCAGCGAGGCGTTGTAGGTGGCGCCGGCGTAGACCTTCTGCGGGTCGAGGTGGCGGAACTCGACGCTGTTGTACACGTTCACCGTGCCGCCCGCGCGGGCGCCCGGGACGGCCGGGGCGGGGCCGGCGCTCTCCTGCTCGCTGCCGAGGACGGCGGTCAGCGGGGAGGTCTCCTTGGCGGCGGCTCCGGCCCCGGCGGAGCCGGTGCTGCCCGCGCCGGCCGAGCAGGAGGTCGCCAGCAGGGCGGTGGCGATGACGGCGAGGGACGGTCTGGTCCAGCGCATGGCGAATCTCTCCTCGCCCCGGCGGACTGCGCCGGGGAGGGCTCGGGGTGATGGATGGGGAAGGCGGATCGGTAGAGCGGCGGATCGGTGGAGCGGTGCGGCTCAGCGGGGGCCGGAGCGGGGGTCCAGCGCGTCCCGGACGGCGTCGCCGAGCAGGTTGAAGGCGATGACGAAGAGGAGCAGTGCCACGCCGGGGAAGACCAGGTACGTCGGGTCGGCCTGGAAGACCTCCGAGCCGCGCGAGATCATCCGCCCCCAGTCCGGGACGGGCTCGGTGATGCCCACGCCGAGGAAGGACAGCGCGGCTTCGGCGGCGACGAAGGTCGGCACGGCCATGGTGGCGTGCACCAGGAGCTGCGAGCGCACATTCGGCAGGAGTTCGTGGACGACGACATGGAACCGGCTCGCGCCCTGGGCGCGGGCGGACTGCACGAAATCCCTTTCCCGGAGCGAGCGGACGGTGGCCCGCAGGGAAAGCGCGAGCGGAATCCAGCCGAACGCGGAGAAAACCAGGATCAGCACCAGGAACTGCATCCACTCCGGTTCCGCGGCGCCCGGATCGACCAGCCGGGACTGGATGACCGGGCTCAGCGCGAGCAGCAGGAGCAGGGTCGGAAAGGCCAGCAGCACATTGGCGAGGAATCCGAACAGCCGGTCCGCGATTCCGCCGAGATAGCCGACCGCGACGCCGGCCAGGACGCCCAGCGCGGTGGTCACGGTGGCGGCGACGAAGGCGATCAGCAGCGAGGTGCGGATGCCGTACAGCAGCTGGGTGAACACGTCCCGGCCGAGGCCGGGCTCCAGGCCGAACCAGAAGTCGCCGGAGATGCCGCCGTTCGGCAGCATCGGCAGTCCGCTGTCGCTGAGCAGGCCCGGAGCGTTCTGGCCGTAGTGCTCGACCGGGTTCCTGCCGTACAGCGCGGCGATCAGCGGGGCCGCCGCGGCGAGCAGCAGGAACAGGGCCACGACGGTCAGCGCGGCGGCGCCGACCCGGTCCCGCAGGATCCTGCGGAGCAGGCCCGCGGCGGCGGCGGGCGCGGACCCGGGGGCGGGTTCGGGGGAGCGGCCGGGTACGGCCGTGGGGCCTGGGACTGTGTCGACCGCTGCCATGAGGCGTGACCCCCGAATTCTCCGCCGCCCCATGGGTGAGGGTGCGCTGGTGTGCATTTCCGGTACGGGCTCCGGGGGTTTCCCGGCGGCCCGTTCGAGCGCCATCAGATCGGATGCGTCCGAGGTTCCGCAAATCCCTTCGGCGACGCTTCGGGAAATTCCTTCGGAACTGTTTCGGGAAATGTGGCGGCTTCATTTCGCCGCAACACTGGCGTTGCAAAACAACGGACATACGCCATCAAAACGGGCAGGCCGTTCCGCATTCTGAGACCTCCGCCACAGTCCGTCCGATGTTGATACGATCCCGGTGGGCCGCGACTGGCGCGCAGGGATGGAATCAACCATCGGGAAGCGGCCTCGTGAAACCTCACGTCGAAGTTGCCGAGCGCCTGGGCCATCCGCATCCCCACCAGGAGACCGCCATGGCCCAGCAGCCCGATCCCTCGTTCCGGTTCCACACCGCCGCCGCCCCCGCCGCCGACACCGCCTTCCGCAGCGCCCTCGACGTGGTCGCCGGCGTCGAGCCGCGGATCGCCGCCGCCATCGGCCGGGAACTCGCCGACCAGCGCGCCTCGCTCAAGCTGATCGCCAGCGAGAACTACGCCTCCCCGGCCGTCCTCCTCGCCATGGGCAACTGGCTCAGCGACAAGTACGCCGAGGGCACCGTCGGCCGCCGCTTCTACGCGGGCTGCCGCAACGTCGACACCGTCGAGGCGATCGCCGCCGAGCACGCCCGCGAACTGTTCGGCGCCGACCACGCCTACGTCCAGCCGCACTCCGGCATCGACGCCAACCTCACCGCCTTCTGGGCCGTCCTCTCCCAGCGGGTCGAGAGCCCGGCCCTGCGGCAGGCGCAGGTCCGCAACGTCAACGACCTGACCGAGGAGGACTGGGCGCGGCTGCGCCAGGAGCTGGGCAACCAGCGGATGCTCGGCATGTCCCTGGACACCGGCGGCCACCTCACCCACGGCTTCCGCCCCAACATCTCAGGCAAGATGTTCGAGCAGCGCAGCTACGGCACCGACCCGGTCACCGGCCTGATCGACTACGACGCGCTGCGCGAGACCGCCCGCGAGTTCCGCCCGCTGATCATCGTCGCCGGCTACTCCGCGTACCCCCGGCTGGTGAACTTCCGCACGATGCGCGAGATCGCGGACGAGGTCGGCGCGACCCTCATGGTCGACATGGCGCACTTCGCCGGCCTGGTCGCGGGCAAGGTGCTGACCGGCGACCACGACCCCGTGCCGCACGCCCACATCGTCACCACGACCACCCACAAGTCCCTGCGCGGCCCGCGCGGCGGCATGGTGCTGTGCACCTCCGAGCTGGCCGAGCATGTCGACCGCGGCTGCCCACTGGTGCTCGGCGGCCCGCTCTCGCACGTCATGGCCGCCAAGGCGGTCGCCCTCGCCGAGGCCCGCCGCCCCGAGTTCCAGGCCTACGCCCACGCCGTCGTCGACAACGCCCGGGCCCTCGCCGAGGGCCTGCTGCGCCGCGGCGGCACGCTGGTCACCGGCGGCACCGACAACCACCTCGTGCTCGCCGACGTCTCCGGCTACGGCCTGACCGGCCGCCAGGCCGAGGCGGCGCTGCTCGACTCCGGCATCGTCACCAACCGCAACTCCGTCCCGCAGGACCCGAACGGCGCCTGGTACACCTCCGGCATCCGCCTCGGCACCCCGGCCCTCACCACCCGCGGCCTCGGCACCGCCGAGATGGACGAGATCGCCGAGCTGATCGACACCGTGCTGCGCGCCACCACCCCGGCCACCACGGCCGCCGGCGCCCCGTCCAAGGCCAACCACACCCTCGACGCGGCCCTCCGCGACGCCACCGCCAAGCGCGCCGCCGACCTCCTCGCCCCCTACCCGCTCTACCCGGGCGTCGACCTCGTCTGACCCGGCCCCAGGCACCCAGGCGCCAGGCCCACGAGGCACCCGGAACGCGGGGCCGCCGGAGGATCCTCCGGCGGCCCCGCGCTGTTCCGTTCCCGCGCTGCCCCTGACCTCGCGCCGTTCCCGGCTGGTCAGTACTGCAGCGACTTGTACCGGAGGAACTCCTCCAGTCCGTGCCGGCCCAGCTCGCGGCCGAGGCCGGAGTCTTTGTAGCCGCCGAAGGGGGCGAGGGGGTTGAAGCGGCCGCCGTTGAGGTCGACCTGGCCGGTGTCGAGGCGGCGGGCGAAGGCCGCGGCGGTGTCGGTGTCGCGGGCCCAGACGCCGCCGGCCAGGCCGTACGGGGTGCCGTTGGCGAGTTCGACGGCGTGGTCCTCGTCGCGGTAGGCGAGGATCACCAGGACGGGACCGAAGACCTCCTCCTGGGCGATGGTCATCTCCGGTGTCACGTCGGCGAGTACGGTCGGGCGGACGTAGAAGCCGGTGGGCAGTTCGGCGACGGGCTCGGAGCCGCCGACGACGAGCCGGGCGCCCTCGGCCAGCGCGCCGTCGATGTAGCCGCGCACCCGGGCCAGTTGCTTGGCGTTGACCACCGGGCCGATCCGGGTCTGCGGGTCGGCCGGGTCGCCCGGGACGTACTGGGCGGCGGCCTTGGCGGCCCGGGTGACCGCCTCCTCGTACTGGTCCTCGTGCACCAGCAGCCGGGTCCAGGCGCTGCAGGTCTGGCCGGAGTTGGCGAACACGTTCGCGACGTTCGCCTTGACGGCACGGGTGATGTTGGAGCCGGGCAGCACCACGTTGGCGGACTTGCCGCCCAGCTCCAGGGCGATCCGCTTGAGGGTCCGGCCGGCCGTCTCGGCGACCTGCCGGCCGACGGCGGTGGAGCCGGTGAAGGAGACCACGTCCACGCCGGGGTGGGCGACGAGTGCCGCGCCCGCGAGCTCACCGGTGCCGGTCACCAGGTTGAACACCCCTGCCGGGAAGCCGGCTTCGTGCACCAGCCGGGCGAACAGCCGGGCCACCAGCGGGGTGTCCTCGGCGGGCTTGAGGACCACCGGGCAGCCGGCCGCCAGGGCCGGGACGACCTTGGCCACGATCTGGTGCAGCGGGTAGTTCCACGGCGTGATCGCCGCGACCACCCCGGCCGGACCGGCGTGCACCACCGAGTTGCCGATCCGCTCCTCGAAGGGGTGGTCGGCGAGCAGGGTGAGGTAGGAGGTGGTGACGGTCAGCGGCAGCCCGGCGTGCACGGCCGCGCTGAAGCCGACCGGGGCGCCGAGTTCGGCGACCACCGTCTCGGTGATCTCGCTCTGCGCGGCGGCGAGCCCGTCCCGCAGCCGGGTCAGCAGGTCCAGCCGCTCCTCGCGGGTGGTGGCGCCCCAGCTCCCGGCGGCCCGGCGGGCCGCCGTCACCGCCGCGTCGACGTCGACGGTCCCGCCGGCCGGCACCGTGGCGAGCACCTGTTCGGTCGCCGGGTTCAGCACGGTGATCGAGCCGGGGTCCCCGGAGGTCCGCCAGGAGCCGTCGATGTACTGGTCGCTGTACTCCGCGTACTGCTGCACCGGTTGTCCTCTCACATCTGCTCAGCCGCTTGACTAACAGCGCTAGTCGGAGGCCAGTCAAAACGGCCCGGGCGGCCGTGCGCAAGAGCCAATCCGGCCCGGCGGACGGGCCGGTGACGCGGAGAGGCCCCGGGGGCGGACCGCACGGTGAACTCGTCGGAGCGCCCCACGGACGGCCCCACGAACGGCCCGACGGACGCCTCGACGGCCGGGCCCGGACGGCAACGCCGAAGGGCCGGTCGGTACTCCCGGAACACAGGGAGTACCGACCGGCCC